>NZ_JAMXBK010000020.1:0-228027 GCF_023913815.1 Pseudarthrobacter cellobiosi | reverse complement strand
TTCGGTGGTCAATGGGTTCTAGACAAGCTCCATTTTCCTTGAAAAGACGGGCATTCTCGGTTTAAACCGCCGTCGGCGCCCCGAGCAACATCGGTGGATCAAGGCTTAGGTGCCCCTCGTGGATGGATCCGCCAGCCAGCACCGTCCGGGCCGGTGTCTCGGCCAGTGAACCGATGTAGCGGCCAGCGGATGGCTTGCCCCGGAGATCGCTTCCCTGGGCATGGCTCCACTTGGCGCCGTCCTCGGAAACAGCGATTCCCGCCTGGTCGGCATCGTCCGCGCGGAACCATCCAGCTGCGAGGAAGCCGTGGCTGGAGGGCAGCGCCGCTTTCACCGGCGAGTCCCCGTTCTCAGTGCCGGCACCGAATATGTTGCCGGTATACACCGACCATGCTCCGCCTTCGGGCCGTGACCAGATGACCGGCAGTTGGCTGTTCGCGGTCCTGCTGCTGCCCAGCAGCATCAGACCGCCGGTTCCGGCCGCCATGGTGTCCAACGTCTGGTTCTCGTCACTGACCAGGGTGGTGTAGTTGCTGAAGTCCCGTTCGCCCTCCAGCTCCCAGATAGTGGGCTGGGAACCCACCGAATGCCAGCGGTTTGCCGCTGCCGCTGCTAAAACCGGTGATATACGATTCCTGCCCGGCGGCGAGCCAGGGTGCCGCGGTTTCCAAGGCGGCATGCCGTTCGGTGATGGCTCCGCTGGCGTCTATGTGCCAGAGGCGGACCTGGTCGTTTCCATGGTTGGAGTCGGTGCCGGCCACCAGGAAGCCGTCAGCCACTGCTGTCACGTCGGAATAGAGCCGAAGCCAGTCTTCGGCCGGTTCAGGTATCGGCAGTTCGGACCAGGGCTGGCCAGGCCGCTGAAGCAGGACCTTGGGTATGTCGACGCTCAGTTCGCCGATCATCTGTGTGGCGATCGCACCGGCGGAACCGTAGGCCACGATGGACTGCCGGGGGAATTCCTGGTCCTGGCTGCTCCACGCATGGTCAGCGGAGAGTTGCCATCCACCTTCCGGCGTCCAGCTGCCGGACATGCCAAGGGGAAAGTGTTTCGGCACGGAGACTCCAGGCCACGCATGTCCAGTCACCCTGAAATCCGTTCCCGACCAGGCCGCGGTCCAGAGGGCGTTGCCGAGGGGACCCACACCCGAGCTGTCCGGTGTGGCATCCTGCCAACTGCTCCCGCCGTCGGTGGAGGAAAAGGCCCGTGAATATGGTGGACGGCTGGGATCGTTTTCCTGCCCCACGAGAAGCACGGCTGCCGGTCCCACGGCCATGTTCAGGGGATGGAAGGTGCCGTGCGCCGGGGGCAGCCCGGCAGCCGTGCCGTCCCGCCCGGTCCGGGCTGATCCGTCGGTGCTTTGGTAGAGCGTCATAGCCGTGCCGTCGGATTCCTGCTCTGGTGACGTGGCGATGAGCCAGCCCAGATCGGTACCCACCACCGTGTTCAGGCTCGTGGCGGTGGTTTCGAAAATTGGTCCCTGCTGAAGGCTGAAGTCCTTGCCGTTGCTGCTGGTGAAGGCGAAGACCTGCCCGTTTCGGTGCCCTAGCAGGAGCCACTGGCCCTCACGGGCAGTAGGCAAGCTGTACAGCACCATGCCCGGATCTGCCTGGCCATCAAACAACACTGGTTGCCAGGAAACACCGTTGTCCGGTGAGTAGGCAGCTCGGTGACCATCGAAGGCTGCGTTTGCAATGCCCAGCACCGCCAGGACTTCCTGTCCCCGGCTCGTGAGGTCCCGCAGCGAACTGTTGGCGCGCTCTTCGCTGGCCAGCGCGGTGTCGATGCCGCCGATATGGAAGGAGAGCCGGGACTGGTCCAGCCAGCTGCCGTCCGTGCAGCCGGTGCAAGACAGTGTCAGCGCTGCCACAATGGCAGCCATTCTCGTTCTTAGGTTCATGTCTTCCCCCGGCAGCGGCCCCTTGCTGGGGAGTCTAGGCAGGAAGAGTCGGCCGGCGCTTGTCACCGAGGGCCGGTTGTGGATAACTATGCCGGTGAGTCGGCCACCTGTATCCGGACGGCGCAGACATCCGCGGCGGCCTTCCGCAGCACCGAGCCATTGGGATCAGGCACATCCAGGAAGTCCAGCCGCGGGACTGAGGCGTAAACCTTCAGGGCCGGGTGGTCCACGACCAGCCCCGCAAGGGTCCGGTCCCCGCCGGGCGCCAGGTACTCGATCGGCTGGCCGCCAAAGACCACGGCTGCGTGCGCCGCCACCTTCTCCACCAGCTCATCAGCCTGATTGGCCCGGCGGCGCGCGAACCGCTGCTGGGACTGGCCACCGGCCGCCGTGCGGGACTGCACGTAGCGGGACCCCGCCTTGGACGCGAGCAGGATGCCTTCCCGGGCCACGGCCACCGCATAGCCGCCGCGCCGCACAAGCACCAGGCCAGCCGTCCGGGGCTGGGCGGCCACTGACGCCAAACGTTCCAAGGGATCGGCGCCCCGTCCAGGCCGTCCGTCCGGCGGCCACGGAGCCTGAAGCAGCGCAGTGGTGCCGTCGGCCGCCAGCAGCCGCACGCCGTCGTCGTTATCGCTGATCCGGAAGCCGCCGTGCGAGGCACCGAAGCGATCCGCCCAGCCAGCCAGGCGTTCGCCGGACACAAACGCGGTCCTGACGGACCCCGGCCGGCTGGCGCCGGGGGTACTGCGTGCGCTCATGGCGGGATTCCTTGCATGGAGGGCGGAAGTGGGGCAGTGAACTAATGAGTAGCCTATCTATGTGGATGATCTCTTCGCCCAAGGGCATGGCAATGACGACGACGACACTGACGAACCGTCGTCGTCCGGCCGTACCGCCGCGCCCCGCAGTCCGTTGGCCGTGCGGATGCGGCCACGCACCCTGGATGACGTGGTGGGCCAGCAGCACCTGCTGGGGCAGGGATCGCCGTTGCGGCAACTGGCCGCCGGCACCGACGCCCTGGGTCCCGCAGGGCCCAGCTCGCTGATCCTCTGGGGACCGCCCGGTACCGGGAAAACCACGCTGGCGCACGTGATCGCCAAGGGCAAGGGGCGGAAGTTCGTGGAGCTGTCCGCCATCACCGCAGGCGTCAAGGACGTCCGGCGGGTTATGGACGAAGCCCTGACGGCGCGGGACCTGTACAAAACCACCACCGTGCTTTTCCTCGACGAGATCCACCGCTTCAACAAGGCCCAGCAGGATGCCCTGCTGCCCGGCGTCGAAAACCGCTGGGTGGTGCTCGTAGCAGCAACCACCGAGAACCCGTCCTTTTCGGTGGTCTCGCCACTGCTGTCCCGCTCCCTCCTGCTCACCCTGAAACCGCTGACGGAGGCGGACATTGAAGGGCTGCTGCAGCGCGCCGTGGCGGACGAACGCGGCCTGAACGGGAAAGTGGAGCTCTCCGCCGAGGCCCTGGCGCACCTCGTCCGGCTCGCGGGCGGCGACGCCCGGCGAGCCCTGACGGCCCTCGAAGCCGCAGCAGGCGTGGCCTTCGGCGATGCGGACGACGCCGCTTCCGACTCGCTGGTCACCGTGGAACTCAAGCACACCGAACGCGCCCTGGATGTGGCCGCCGTGCGCTACGACCGCGCCGGGGACCAGCACTACGACGTCGCCAGCGCATTCATCAAATCGGTCCGCGGCTCCGACGTCGACGCCGCACTGCACTACCTGGCCAGAATGCTGGAGGCAGGGGAGGACCCGAGGTTCATTGCCCGGCGCATCGTGATTTCCGCGGCGGAAGACGTGGGAATGGCGGACCCCACAGCGCTGCAGACGGCGGTCGCCGCCGCCCAGGCAGTCCAGCTGATCGGCATGCCCGAGGGGCGGATCGTCCTGGCCGAGGCCGTGGTGCATCTGGCCACCGCGCCGAAATCCAATGCCGCGTACATGGGAATCAACAAGGCCGTCGCGGATGTCCGTGCCGGCCTGGGCAACGGGATCCCGGCGCACCTGCGTGACGCGCACTACCCCGGCTCCAAGCAGCTGGGCCACGGGCTCGGCTACAAATACGCCCACGATGCCCCCCATTCCGTGGCCAGCCAGCAGTACCCGCCGGATGATCTGGTGGGTCGGGACTACTACGAGCCCACCGCCAACGGCGCGGAACGGGACATCGCCGTGCGCCTCGAACGCCTGCGCAAGATCATCCGCGGCAACTGACCGGCCTTGGCGGTGGAGTGGACCCGGGGCAGTGATGCCACGGGAGTGACGGCGGGCGAGCGCGGGCGAGCGCGAGCGAGCGCGAGCGCGGCCGGAGCGGCCGGAGCGGCCGGAGCGGCCGGCGGAGTGTGGGAGTGCAGCCGAATCCTGCTAAGATTGTTCGTTGTCTGGCAAGGCGCGGACGCAATCTCCCCATCCTTCAGTATTTTCTGCTGTTTCGTTGGGGTAGCCCTGTGCCCAGTAGCAAAAGGCAGCGGTTGGCCGATGCTCTCCATTATGGAGGCCAGTAACACTGACACACCGCAGATATTGAAAGGACACAAGTGGCTAACAACACTCGTGCTCGCCGTACAGCACGCCTCTCGCGTGCACTCGGCATTGCTCTGACCCCCAAGGCCGCCAAGTACATGGAGCGCCGTCCGTACGGCCCCGGTGAGCATGGCCGTGCCCGCAAGAAGCAGGACTCCGACTACGCCGTACGTCTGCGCGAAAAGCAGCGTCTGCGCGCCCAGTACGGCATCCGCGAAGCCCAGATGACCCGCGCCTTCGAAGAAGCCCGCCGCACCAAGGGCCTGACCGGTGAAAACCTGATCGAACTGCTCGAAATGCGTCTCGACGCCCTCGTGCTGCGTGCCGGCTTCGCCCGCACCATCGCCCAGGCCCGCCAGCTTGTTGTGCACCGCCACATCATGGTTGACGGCATCCGCGTTGACCGCCCGTCCTTCCGCGTCAGCGAAGGCCAGCTTGTCCACGTCCACACCCGCAGCGAAACCATGGTTCCGCTCCAGGTTGCAGCAGCCGGCGCACACCGCGACGTCCTGCCCCAGGTTCCGGCCTACCTGGACGTCAAGCTTGACGCCCTGCAGGCCCGCCTGGTCCGTCGCCCGAAGCGCTCCGAGGTTCCCGTAACCTGCGAAGAGCAGCTCGTCGTCGAATTCTACGCACGCTAAATCCCAGCAGCGTATCCAAAGAAGCCCGTGGCAAGCGCCACGGGCTTCTTTGTATGTAAGGTACTTGGGGGACATCTGCGGAACGCATCAAGGCAGCGTGCGCGCGGAGGTAAAAGATCCACGTCAGTTTCAAGGAGATGAACGTCTATGTCTGGTGGCGATATTGCCGGCCTGATCGCAGCCGGGGTGTTCGCGCTCCTGGTGCTGCTGCTCGCCGTGCCCATCCTGAAGCTCGGCAGTGTGCTGGAGGAAATTCGGACCTCCATCCGCTCCCTCAGCGATGGCGCCACGCCCCTGATGGACGAAGTCACCGCGACTGTGTCCACCACCAACCAGCAGCTGAAGAAAGTGGATGGCATCACCTCCAACGTTTCGGATGCGTCGGCAAACCTTTCGGCGCTGTCATCACTCGTAGCAGCGACAGTCGGTTCACCGCTGATCAAGGTGGCGGCCTTCAGTTACGGCGTGCGCTCAGCACTGGCCAACCGCAAGAAGCCCGCCCCCGGCCGCCGCAGCCGCTAAGCCACCGGAGAAACTGAAATGAAACGATTTGTCTGGATGGGAATCGGCGTGGCCATCGGAGTCATCGCGTTCCGTAAGGTCACCGAAGCCCAGTCCAACCTGGGGCCCGAGGGCCTGAACCGCGCGGTGGGCCGGCTGGCTGACGGCGTATACGACTTCGCCGACGCCGTGCGTTCAGGAATGCATGAGCGCGAGACCGACCTTCGGGCCGCCCTCGGGGTCGACTCCCAGGACGTAGCCCGCCGCTGAACGCGCGGGAAAAACGCGCGAGAATTAAACCAGCAGCCGCCGCTTGCCGGCACTGCCGTCTGAATCAATAAGTCATGCGTGGCATAACGCGTGAACCGAGAAGGGTATGTAATCAGCTCATGAAGTCGCAGGAGATCACAAAGCGCTGGGTGGACTTTTTTGTCAGCAAAGGACACACAGCAGTTCCCTCCGCCTCGCTGGTCTCCAGCGACCCCTCCCTCCTGTTCACCGTGGCCGGCATGGTCCCGTTCATCCCTTACCTGACTGCCCGCGAAGAGGCCCCTTTCGCTCGGGCCACCAGCGTTCAAAAATGCATCCGCACCGGTGACATCGAGGAGGTGGGCAAGACCGCCCGCCACGGCACCTTCTTCCAGATGTGCGGCAACTTCTCCTTCGGTGATTACTTCAAGGAAGACGCCATCAAGTACGCCTGGGAGCTGCTTACCAAGAGCGTGGACGACGGCGGCTACGGCCTTCCGCCGGAACTGCTGTGGGTGACGGTCTACGAAGAGGATGACGAAGCCAAGGAGCTGTGGCTCACAAACACCGGCGTCCCGTCCGAGCGCATCCAGCGCATGGGCAAAGCCGACAACTACTGGCACACCGGCCAGCCGGGCCCCGCAGGCCCCTGCTCGGAGATCTACTACGACCGGGGCCCTGCCTACGGCGTCGAGGGCGGACCCATCGCCGACGAAAACCGCTACGTTGAAATCTGGAACCTGGTGTTTATGCAGTACCAGATCGACAACGTCCGCTCCAAGGACGACTTCGACGTCGTCGGCGAGCTGCCCAAAAAGAACATCGATACCGGCCTCGGCATGGAGCGCCTCGCGATGATCCTGCAGGGCGTCGAGAACATGTACGAGACCGACCAGGTCCGGCCTGTGATCGACAAGGCTGCCGAGCTGTCGGGCCGGGAGTACACCTCGGCCGAAACACCCGAGGACCCGCACCACACGGACGACGTCCGCATGCGCGTTGTCGGTGACCACATCCGCTCAGCCCTCATGCTGATCGCCGACGGCGTGACCCCGTCCAACGAGGGCCGCGGCTACGTCCTACGCCGCCTGATCCGCCGTGCCGTGCGTTCCATGCGCCTGCTCGGCGTCGAAAAGGCCTGCCTGCCGGACCTGCTCCCCGCCTCACGCGATGCCATGAAGGGCGTCTACCCCATCGTGGCGACGGACTTTGACCGCATCAGCCGGATCGCCTACGCCGAAGAGCGGGCCTTCCTGCGCACCATCGCTTCAGGTACCGCCCGCCTCGAAGACGCTGTAACGGAGTCCAAGGCCGCCGGCACGCCGCTGTCCGGGGCAGATGCCTTCGCCCTGCACGACACCTACGGCTTCCCGATCGACCTCACCCTGGAGATGGCAGAGGAAGCCGGGCTCAAGGTCGATGAGCCGGAATTCCGCCGACTGATGCTCGAGCAGCGCCAGCGTGCCCAGGCGGACGCCAAGGGCAAGAAGGGCGGCCACGCCGATCTCAGCGCCTTCCAGGAACTGCTGGCGCAGGGCGAGACTGTCTTCACCGGTTACACCGAGCTGGATGGTGAGTCCCGGGTCCGGGGCATCCTCAGCCGCGGACAGAACGTGGGGCACGCCGCCACCGGCGACGAGATTGAACTCGTCCTGGCGGAGACCCCGTTTTACGCTGAGGCAGGCGGCCAGTCGGCTGACACCGGCCTCATTACCGGTGATGGATTCGTCGTCGAAGTCCTTGACGTCCAACGCCCCATCAAGGGACTGAGTGTTCACAAGGCAATCGTCCGCGAAGGGGAGATCGGCTCCGACTCACTGGTCCGCGCAGCCGTGGACCGCGAGCGGCGCCACGCCGCCGAGCAGGCCCACACCGGCACGCACATCGTCCATGCCGCGCTGCACCAGATCCTCGGCCCCGAAGCCACCCAGCGTGGTTCCTACAACAAGGCCGGCTACCTGCGCTTCGACTTCGCCTGGGGCGAAGGCCTCAGCACCGCCACGCGTTCGGAAATCGAGGAAGTCTCCAACCTCGCCATCCGCAACAACTTCCGCGTGGACACGAAGGTCATGGGCCTGGCAGAGGCCAAGGCGCTGGGCGCCATGGCGCTCTTCGGCGAAAACTACGGCAGCGAAGTCCGTGTTGTGGAGATCGACGGCGCGTGGTCCCGGGAACTCTGCGGCGGCACGCACGTAGCAAACACGTCGCTGATCGGCAGCCTGTCGCTGCTCGGCGAGCAGTCAGTCGGTTCAGGAAACCGCCGTGTGGAGGCGTTCGTGGGCATGGATGCTTTCCGCCACCTGGCCGCCGAGCGTGCCCTGGTGACTGAACTGACCGAGATGCTCAAAGTGCCTTCGGGTCAGCTCGCCGACAGAATCGCCAGCACGCTGAACAAGCTCAAGGCCACGGAGAAGGAACTCGACCGCCTGCGCAAGGAACAGATCGCCGCGGCGGCCGGAAACCTCGTGGGCACAGCCCGGGACGCAGCCGGCGTCCAGGTCATTGCACACGACGCCGGCCAGATCGGCGGCGCTGACGACATCCGCAACCTTGCCCTCGACCTGCGCAACCGACTCGGTTCGGCAGCATCCACCGTGGCAGTAGCCGGTGTCAGCAATGACCGGCCCATGATTCTCGTGGCCACCAACGAGGCAGCCCGGGAAGCCGGCGTGAAGGCCGGCGCACTGGTCCGGCTCGCGGCCGGAATCCTCGGCGGCGGCGGCGGCGGCAAGGACGACGTCGCCCAGGGTGGCGGCACGGACACCGCCAAGGTCGCACCGGCGCTGGCCGCCGTTGTGGACGCCATCTCCCGGCGCTAGGGAACCCGTGACAGAATCCGCTGGCGTCGCCGTCTACCCCCAGGGCATCAAACTGGGTGTAGACGTCGGCACCGTCCGCGTGGGCGTGGCCATCTGCGACCGGGACGAAATCCTGGCCACTCCGCACAAGACCCTGGACCGCAACGTCAAGAAGAATTCCGACGTGCGTGTCATCGCGTCCCTCGCTGTGGAACTGGGCGCCGTCCAGGTCTTCGTGGGGCTGCCACGCACTATGAAGGGCGAGGAGCACGCCTCTGCCAGGATGGCCACCGACTACGCCGAACTGCTGGTCGCGGAGTTCGTTGCCCGGGGAATGGATGTTCCGGTAAACCTCGTGGACGAGCGTCTGAGCAGTGTTACGGCGCACCGTAACCTGCACGAAGCTGGCATGAGCAGCCGGAACCACCGTAAAGTGGTGGATCAGGTCGCGGCGGCAGGCATCCTCCAGCACGCCATCGACATGCAAAAAGCCAGGGGAACGGACGTTGGCAGCCGCGTGACTGCGCCGCCCCGTACTCGGCCATCCGGAGCAGGTTCGGCAGTTCAGCCGGGGCATGCGGCCCCGGAAGGCACGACTCGATCTCAGAACACGGAAGGCTACAGTGAGCCCGTCCAATAACGACGACGCCTCAGGCGCCACGAGCAACGATGGCGCCAGGCCGCTGACCCGAAAAGAGCTCCGCGCCCTGGAGAAGCACACGGGAAGCAGCGATGTGGTTCCCGAGCAGGCCTACGAAACGGGGCAGGATGCGCCCGCACCTGCCACGGCTCCTGTTCCCGAAGCTGCACCCGCTCCGGCGCCTGCCCCCGTTCCGGTCCGGGCGCCCGAACCTGTTCAGGCGCCTGAACCGGATCCGGAGCCGGCTGTTCCCACAGTCCCGGAAACGCCGCCTTCCATCCAGGACGCCGGTCCGGCCGCAGCCCACCAGCCGGATGACGCCCAGGTTCAGGAATACCAACCCGAAGAGCAGCACTTTTATGAAGCGCACGACGCCGGGCACCACCACCCTGACGAAGCGCTCCATGAAGCCGGGCACCACTATCCGGACGAAGAACACCATGATGCAGGCCACCATGATGATCGCCATGCCGATGACCACTACCCTGATGATCACCATGCCGATGACCACTACCCTGATGATCACCATGCCGATGACCACTACCCTGATGATCACCACCCCGACACCGGCCTGTTCGCCGGCCCAGCCGCGGTTTCCGTAGTGGCGAAGCCCTCCAAGAAGGTGCGGCGCCGGCGCCGCCTCCTGGCCCTGTTCCTGACCCTTGTGGTCTTCGTGGCAGCGATCGCCGTGGGCGCGCAGTTCCTGAAGCCCCTGCTTGGAAACGACAAAGCGGCCGACTACCCCGGCCCCGGCACGGGCGAAGTCATAGTTTCGGTCCAGCCAGGTGAAGGTACGCGCTCTGTGGCCACCAAACTGGAAAGCGGGAAAGTCGTGGCCAACGCTGACACTTTCCTGCAGGCATTTGCTTCTTCCGGCGGAACGCTGTCGCCGGGGGACTACACGTTCATGATGGAAATGAAGAACTCCGACGCCGTCAGCGTCCTTCTCGGCACCGACAAGAGCAAGGTCATCTACTTCGCATTGAGTGCCGGTCTCAGGGTCGGCGAGTCGCTTCAGGCCATATCCGAGGGCTCCGGTGTATCGCTGCAGCAACTGAAGGAGCTCAGCAACGCTCCCGCACAGTTTGGGCTCCCAGCCAACGCCAAGAACCTTGAGGGCTACCTCGCTCCGGGGGAGTACCGCTTCCCGCTCGGCACACCGGCCAAGGACATCCTCCAGTCACTGGTCAAGGGAACCACCGACGAACTGGTGGCACAGGGCATCACCGATCCGGCGAAGCAGTATGAAGCCGTGATCGTGGCGAGCATTGTGCAGGCCGAAGGCGGCCAGGCTGAGTACGGCGATGTTGCAGGAGCCATCTACAACCGCCTCAAGCCGAATGACCAGACCTCCGGTTACCTGCAGGTCGATTCGGCCGTGACGTACGGGCTGGGCACCAAGAGCTTCAACTTCACCGATGAAGAGCGCCAGGACAAGTCCAACCTCTACAACACCTACGCCAACCCCGGCCTACCGCCGGGCCCCATCGGCTCCCCGGGCAAGACCGCTATCGACGCTGCGGCGAAGCCCAAAACCAACGACTACCTCTACTGGGTAACCATCAACCTGGACACGAAAGAGACAAAGTTCTCTAAGACGCTCGACGAGCACAACGTCTACGTCAACCAGTACAACACCTGGTGCCAGGCCAACGTGGGCCGCTGCACATGAGTCTCCGGGCCGCCGTCCTGGGCCATCCGATCAGCCACTCCAAATCCCCGGCCCTGCACCTGGCGGCCTACCGCAAACTCGGGATGGACATCGACTACACGGCCCTGGACCTGACCGAGCAGGCTCTGCCCGCGTTTATGGAACAGGTCAGGACACAGCAGGGCTGGCGTGGTCTCTCAGTCACCATGCCCCTGAAATCAGGCATGGTTGCCGAAGTGGACGAAGTCCGCGGCGTGGCACGGACACTGGGCGTGGTCAACACCGTCGCCTTCGAGGAAAACCTCGGCTCCGTCAGGCGTATCGGCTACAACACCGACGTCGCCGGCATCGTCAACGCTGTCCTTAACGCCGGAGTGGCGGCCAGCCCCGCCGCCGTGGTGCTGGGCGGAGGCGGTACAGCCGCAGCCGCAGTGGCCGCGCTGAAGGATCTGGGCACGCAGCACGCCCAGGTGTTCGTCCGGGACATCTCCCGGGCCGACGAAGCACGCGCCGCCGCGGCCGGAGTAGGCCTTTCCATCGTCGTCCGGCCGCTGACCGAAGCCGCCGTTCCGACCGCAAGTGCCGACGTCGTAATTTCCACGCTCCCGCCGCGCGCAGCGGACGGGCTGGCGGCGGAGATCGCCGCGTTGGGGACCGGAACACCCGGTGTCCTCCTGGACGTGGCCTATGATCCGTGGCCCAGCCAGATTGCGTCGGCGTGGCAGTCCGGCGGCGGTGCGGTGGTGCCCGGACTCGAAATGTTGATGTACCAGGCGGTGGAACAGGTACGCCTGTTCACCGGCCGCGGTGACGACGTTAATGCAGCTGTCATAGATGTGATGTGCGACTCAGTCGGCCTTCCCCGACGGGCGTTCTGACCGCCATACGTGGCAGGATGGAAATTATGTTGCGTTGGTTGACTGCCGGTGAATCCCATGGTCCGGCCCTGATGGGAATTATTGAAGGCGTCCCCGCCGGTGTTGAACTCACCAGCGGGCAGATCGCCGATTCATTGGCACGCCGCCGTCTTGGCTACGGCCGGGGCGCACGGATGAAGTTCGAGCAGGACGTCGTGACCATTCTCGGCGGCGTCCGCCACGGCCTGACCCAGGGCGGTCCTGTGGCCGTCCAAGTCGCCAACACCGAATGGCCCAAGTGGGAGCAGATCATGTCTGCCGATCCCGTGGATCCGGAAATCCTGGCGGACCAGGCCCGCAACGCACCGCTGACCCGGCCCCGTCCGGGACACGCAGACTTCACCGGGATGCAGAAGTACGGATTCTCCGAGGCCCGCCCTGTCCTGGAACGCGCCAGCGCCCGGGAGACCGCCACACGGGTTGCCATGGGCACCGTGGCGTCCCAGTTCCTCAAAGCGCTCGGCATCGAACTGGTCAGCCACACAGTCTCCATTGCCAGCGTGACCGTACCGGAGGGCCGTCCGCTGCCCGTTCCGGCCAACGTGATTGCGCTCGACGCCGATCCTTTGCGCTGCTTTGACCGTGAGACCTCTGACGCCATGGTGGCCGAGGTTGACGCTGCTCACAAGGAAGGCGAAACCCTGGGCGGTGTGGTGGAGGTACTCGCGTACGGACTGCCGCCGGGACTGGGCAGCTATGTCCACTGGGACCGCAGGCTTGATTCGCGCCTCGCCGCCGCCCTGATGGGCATCCAGGCCATCAAGGGCGTGGAGGTCGGCGACGGTTTCCTGACAGCTGCGCGCCGCGGCTCCGCTGCCCACGACGAAATCGTCAAGGACGCGGACGGCAAGATCATCCGGACCAGCAACCGGGCCGGCGGCATCGAAGGCGGCATGAGCATCGGCGACGTCCTGCGCGTACGTGCGGCCATGAAACCCATCGCCACGGTGCCCCGCGCCCTGCGCACAGTTGACGTCAGCACGGGAGAGCCTGCCAAGGCGCACCACCAGCGCTCCGACGTCTGTGCCGTGCCGGCTGCCGGCGTGGTGGCTGAGGCGATGGTGGCGCTGGTCCTGGCGGAAGCCGTCACCGAAAAGTTCGGCGGTGACTCCGTGGCGGAGACCGCCCGCAACATCAAGGGTTACCTGGACAACATTCCGGCATCCCTGGACTCGATCGGCCACTAGTGCCCGGGAGCCGTAAGGCCGGTGTGCCTGGCAACCGGCCCATTGTCCTCATCGGACCCATGGCGGTGGGGAAGTCCGCGATCGGCCACGAGCTGGCCAAGCTGCTGGACGTGCCGTTTGTCGACACGGATAATCTGATCGTGGACGCCCATGGCAGTATCGCTTCCATTTTTGCCGGCCGCGGCGAGCACGCGTTCCGGGAGATTGAGGCCCGGACGGTGGCCAGCGCGGTGGAGCATGCAGAAGGCTCGGCCAGCGTGATTTCCCTGGGCGGCGGTGCAGTGCTGGATTCCGGCACGCAGCAGCTTCTGGGCCGCTGCACTGTGGTGTACCTCGAATGCGATGAGGAAACCGTGGCCGTCCGCATTGCCCGGAACTCGGGCCGGCCGCTGCTTGCCGGCGATGCCATGGCCCGATGGTCCGCCCTCTTTGCCACCAGGAAACCCGTTTACGAACGGCTGGCCGACCTCGTGGTGGATGTCCGCCATGGCTCGGTCAGCGAGCTGGGACACCGGCTCGAAGTTGCGCTGCGTGACTACGCGGCCGCCAAACAGGAAGTTGAAAATTGAGCGTTGATTCAACAGTCATCAAGGTCACCGGCGAATCCGCTGGGCAGAATTACGACGTCGTAGTTGGCCGCGGTCTGCTGGGGAACCTTCCGGCGTTGCTGGGGGAGCGGGTGCGGCGTGTCCTGGTCATCCATCCCCGTGCGTTGCGGCTCACGGGTGATACTGTCCGCGACGAGCTGGCTGCAGCGGGTTTCACCTCGCTGACCGCGGAAATCCCGGACGCCGAAGAGGGAAAACACATCCAGGTCGCCGCTTTCTGTTGGCAGGTCCTGGGCCAGAACGATTTCACGCGCTCCGACGCCATCGTGGCAGTGGGCGGCGGGGCCGTCACCGACCTGGCCGGTTTTGTGGCGGCCACCTGGCTCCGCGGCGTGAAGGTCATCCACATGCCTACCAGCCTGCTGGGCATGGTGGATGCTTCCGTGGGTGGAAAGACCGGCATTAATACGGCTGAGGGCAAGAACCTGGTGGGCTCCTTCCACCCGCCGGCCGGAGTGCTGGTGGACCTGGATACCCTTAACACGTTGCCCAGGAATGAAATCATTTCCGGCATGGCAGAAGTTATCAAGTGCGGCTTCATCGCAGATCCGGCCATCCTTGACCTGGTTGAAAAGGACCCGGCGGCGGCCACCGACCCCGGATCGGACGCCCTGCGCGAACTCATTGAACGCGCCATTGCGGTCAAGGCCAAAGTGGTCTCGGAAGACCTCAAGGAATCCGGGCTGCGCGAAATCCTGAACTACGGCCACACCCTGGCCCACGCCATTGAACTGGTGGAGCGGTACTCCTGGCGCCACGGCGCGGCAGTATCGGTGGGCATGATGTTCGCCGCTGAACTTGCCCGCAGCGTTGGCCGGCTCAGCGACGCCGACGCCGACCGCCACCGCAGCATCCTGGAAACACTGGGACTCCCGGTCACGTACCGGCGGGACCGTTGGCAGGGGCTGCTGGACGGCATGCGGCGGGACAAGAAATCACGCGGGGACCTCCTGCGTTTTGTGGTCCTGGACGGCATCGCCAAGCCGGGCATCCTGGATGTCCCGGACACATCCCTGCTCTTCGCGGCCTACCAGGAAATCGCCTCCTGATGCAGGGCGACGTGGCGGGCACCAGCGACTGGCCCGAGGCTGGCTTCCCCGGAATCCGGATCAACCCGGTCTCCCTGCTGCCGGAGATTGTCAACGAGGACGCCTGCCGCGCGGCCCTGGCGGCGTCCACGGACCCGTCAGACCAGATCTTCGTCCTGATCGTGGAAGGGCACGCTGCGGAGGCGGCCGAACTGCTCGCGGAGGCCCGCTTCAAGGACCCTGAGTCCTTCCGGCTCCGCACGTTCGAGGCCGAGGTGCTGCGCGTCTCACACCGCACCGACCGCGCCCTTGATTTGTTCAGGCAGTTGCTCGCGGAGTTCCAAGGCACTGACCGTGAAGCCCTGGTCCTGCAACACCTGGGCAAGACTCAATACGCCGCCGGACACACGTCCGCCGCGGTGGAAGCCTTTGCCCGTGCACTGGATCTGCGGGTCGCGCAATCGGCTGATGCCGCACAGATCTACTCGTCCACCGTGGCGCTACAGCGGGCCCGCGACGTCCTGGATCTCGCCTGCTGACACGCCTGTCACGTTCCGGGGTGGGCGGCCGGTAAAGCCCGGACGCAGGCCGCCCGGGTTTTACCGGTAGAATGGTTCTTGGATTTTTGATAAACACGCGCTGGCGGGCCGTTCGGCATGCCTGGCCGGCATAGAACGTCTGACAACTGACCAGACAGATAGAAACCAGAGGATACCAGTGGCAACCACTAACGACATCAAGAACGGAACGGTCCTGAAGCTTGAGGGCCAGCTCTGGAACATCATTGAATTCCAGCACGTCAAGCCCGGCAAAGGTGGCGCGTTTGTGCGGACCAAGATGCGGAACGTGATGTCCGGCAAAGTTGTAGACAAGACGTTCAACGCCGGCCTTAAGATCGAGACCGCCACGGTTGACCGCCGCGACTACCAGTACCTGTACCAGGACGGCGCCGACTTCGTGTTTATGGACACCTCGGACTTCGACCAGCTCACCGTCTCCGGCGCCACTGTTGGCGACGCCACCAACTTCATGCTGGAGAACCAGATGGTGAACATCGCCATCCACGAAGGCAACCCGCTCTACATCGAACTTCCTCCCAGCGTTGTCCTGGAGATCACCTACACCGAGCCTGGCCTGCAGGGCGACCGCTCCTCGGCCGGCACCAAGCCCGCAACGCTGGAAACCGGCTACGAGATCCAGGTTCCGTTGTTCGTCGAGAACAACACCAAGGTCAAGGTCGATACTCGCGACGGCAGCTACCTCGGCCGGGTCAGCGAGTAGTGAGCGCACGCGGTAAGGCCCGTAACAGGGCGCTGGATGTCCTCTTCGAAGCTGAGCAGCGCTCGGTTTCCGCCTTCGATGTACTCAGGTCCCGGCGCGAACTGACAGACCAGATCGTGAACCCGTACACCTTGGAAATCGTGGAAGGCGTCGTCTCACAGCAGACCGCCATCGACGAATTCCTCGAGACCTATTCCCAGGGCTGGACCCTGGAACGTATGCCTTCGGTGGACCGGATCATCCTGCGGATCGGCACCTGGGAACTGCTGTACAACGACGACGTTCCCGACGGTGTCGCGGTCAGTGAGGCAGTGGCACTGTCCAAGACGCTCTCAACGGATGAATCGCCGTCGTTCATTAACGGCCTCCTCGGCCGGCTGCAGCAGCTGAAGCCCTCCCTCTTGGCCTGAGCTGTTACGGCGCGGGCAAAGAGCCCGCGCAGAGCGTCATGAAGAGCCCCGGCCAGGTCCACCTGGCCGGGGCACTTTGCGTCCCGGAAACGATCGCTGACCGGCGCTTCCTATAGGATCTGACTATGCAAAACGCGTCCCCAGGCCCCCGCGCCGGCAGCAGCACAGATGACCAGACCGGCCCCCGCAGGACCGGCCGCGCGGTCAGCCGCGAGGTGCTGGCGGACCACGTTTATGCGGAGCTCCTGGCCTCCCTCATGGATGGCCGGCTGGCGCCCGGCGCCGTGGTCAGCATTGACGGGACGGCCCGCGAACTGGACGTTTCTCCCACTCCGGTCCGCGAGGCCCTTGCACGGCTTGAGCACACCGGAATGGTCCGCAGGGTGGCGCTGAAAGGCTACCGCGTGGCTCCCGTTTTTACGCAAGAGGATTTTGCGGAGCTGATGGAGGCGCGGTTGGCAATCGAGCCCGTCAACGCCCGGCTGGCCTGTGAACGCATCAACCAGCACGGCCTGGCCGAGCTCGGGAAGGCCGTCGAGGACTTGAAATCCGCACCGCGGGGACCTTCGTTTGCCGAGTTCAAGGACTACCTCGAAGCGGACGAGAGGTTCCACCAGCTGATTGCGCGGCAAACGGGCAATCAGTTTATGGAGGCCGCCTACTCAGCCCTTGGGGGACAGGTCCAACGGTTCCGGCTTTTTGGCGGCGTGGGCATTACGGACGCCGAGCACGCCATCGCGGAACACCAGGCAGTCCTGGATGCCGTTACCACCGGGGATCCGGACAAAGCAGCGGCAGCCATGGCGGACCACATCCGCAAGGTCCGTTCCCGGGCCATTGCCGACGCCCCGGAAAGCTAAACCCGGCCCCATCCAGGTAGCGCTCCAGAGCCCTATCTAGTTTGGGAGGACCCAGCCAGGATGTGATCTTGACAACTCTTTTTTGATAGTAGATCCTATAGGAAAGAGGATTACGAAGAGGAGTAAAGCACCGTGGCTTACACAGCTGAGAATTGGCCCATCACCGCGGCACTGCTGCAGTTTCCGGGAACTGATGCCAAGGGCACACAGATCAATGACGCCGACGCGTCCAGTTGGGCGGAAGTCCTGACCGAGGTCAAGGAAGCCGGCTTCACCAACGCTGACCTGACCGACAGCTGGGTCCGCCCCGGCGATCTGAGCAACGAGCGGCTCGCCGAGTTCAAGCAGACCGCAGAGATTGTGGGCATCGGGATCCCGGTCATTTCCGCCATCCGCCGCAGCGTGATCCACCAGACGGACTGGGCAGACAACCTCGCCTACAGCCACCGGACCATCGACGCAGCCGCCGAGCTCGGCTGCGAAGTAGTTTCCTTCGGACTGCACCAAGCCATTACTCCGGAGCAGCAGAAGCAGCTGTGGTTCTGGACCGTTGAGGGCTACAAGGACCCGGTGGGGGACAAGGAAGTGTGGGGCAAGGCAGTCTCCCGCATCCGTGAGCTGGGCAAGCACGCAGCAGACGCCGGCGTCCTGCTCTCCCTGGAGATGTACGAGGATACCTACCTCGGCACGGCAGACTCCTCAGTACAGCTGGTGCAGGACATCGGCCTGGCCAATGTTGGGCTCAACCCGGACCTCGGCAACCTGATCCGGCTGCACCGGCCCATCGAGGACTGGCGCGAAATGGTAGCCAAGACCATGCCGTACTCGAACTACTGGCACATGAAGAACTACATCCGGGACGAGGACGTGGCGCGGGACAGCTACATCACCATGCCCGCCCCGATGGAGAGCGGCCTCATCAACTACCGCGAAGCCTTCAAGGTTGCACTCGCCGCCGGCTACCAGGGCATCATCTGCGCCGAGCACTACGGCGGGGACGGCCTGAGCGTTACGGCACGCAACCAGGAGTACCTCCGCCGCCATGTCCTGCCGAAGCGGGACGGCTACGCCCTGGGCCAGAGCCAGGTGTCCCAGGGGCGGCAACAGCCCGCCGCGGAACTGGCAGGAGTCTAGGAAGAGCCATGACGCAGATCTTTGACAATCCCGCTGATTTCGCGGATGAGGCGCTGGACGGCTTCATCGCTGCCAACCGCGCATACGTTGCCCGCGTTGACGGCGGTGTGGTCCGCTCGACTGAGGTGCCCGCCGGCCAGGTTGCACTGGTCGTCGGCGGCGGCTCCGGCCACTACCCGGCCTTCGCCGGTCTGGTTGGGCCGGGGCTGGCAACAGCCTCCGCCTGCGGCAACATGTTCGCTTCACCGGCCGCCGGGCAGATTTACCGCGTGGCCAAAGAGGCAAACGCCGGCGGGGGAGTGCTGCTGAGCTACGGCAACTACGCGGGCGACGTCCTTCACTTCGGCCAGGCGCAGCTGCGCCTGAACGCCGAAGGCATCGAGACCCGCACCGTCACCGTCACGGACGACATCGCCAGTGCACCACCGGACCAGATCGGAAAGCGCCGCGGCATTGCCGGCGACCTCACGGTTTTCAAGATTGCCGGCGCCGCCGCCGAGGCAGGTCTGGGCCTGGACGAGGTGGAACGGCTCGCCATCAAGGCCAATGACCGCACGCGTTCCCTGGGCGTGGCCTTCGACGGCTGCACGCTGCCCGGCGCCGGCGAACCGCTCTTCCACGTGCCCGTAGGCCAGATGTCCCTGGGCCTGGGCATCCACGGGGAACCGGGCATCTCGGAACATCCCATGCCCACGGCGTCCGAACTCGCCGAACTGTTGGTCTCGCGCCTCCTCGCGGACACCCCGGATCGCCGCGGAAGCCGCGTGGTGGCCATCGTCAACGGACTGGGGACCGTCAAGTACGATGAACTCTTCCTCCTGTTCGGCAAGATCGAGAAACTCCTCGTCAACGCCGGACTGACAGTGGTGGAACCGGAATGCGGCGAGTTGGTCACGAGCCTGGACATGTCCGGACTTTCCCTCACGCTGCTCTGGCTGGACGAGGAACTCGAACGCTACTGGGCCGCCCCTGCAGACTCACCGGCCTACCGCAAGGGCAACCTTGCAAAGCGTGCCCGCCGCGACGCTGTACAGCAGGAAGACCTTGAGGCAGCCGAGGCGGAATCACCGTCACTGGCTTCCGCTGACCTGGGCCAGCTGGCAGCCGCCGTGCTCGCCCAGGTTCGGGACGTCGTCGTCGAGCACGAAGAGGAACTGGGCAACCTGGACGCCATTGCCGGCGACGGCGACCACGGCATCGGCATGCGCCGCGGCGTGGAAGCCGCAGTCGACGCCGCCGCGCAGGCCGCAGCGGCCGGAGCTTCGGTAGGGCGGGTGCTTGAAGCAGCCGGCGAAGCCTGGAGCGAACGAGCCGGCGGCACCTCAGGCGCACTGTGGGGATCCGCGGTCATCGCTTCAGGACTGGCCCTGGGCAACCGGGAAACCTACACCGACGAGGACGCGGTTGCCGCCGTGACCGCATTCGTGGGTGCCATTACAGAGCTCGGCAAGGCCGAGCCGGGCGACAAGACCATGGTGGACGCGCTCCTGCCCTTCCGGGAGGCTCTTCTCCGGGAGTTCGACGGCGGCACCTCCCTCGCAGGGTCTCTCACCGCAGCCGCAGTCGCTGCCCGGGCGGCGGCCGCGAAGACAGCGGAACTGCGCCCGCTCAAGGGCCGCGCCCGTCCGCTGGCCGAAAAGAGCCTCGGGCACCCCGACCCCGGCGCGGTCTCCTTTGGACTGATCGCCGAACGGATTGCCGCATACTTCCACGCCGGGCCCGCGGAGCCAGGCTTCACGCAATCAGGGCTGGCCCATTCTGAACTGGCCTCCGCGGCTGGAAAAGGAGCAACGACATGAATACCCACGCAGGGTGGCGCATAGTCATCGGCAACGATGAGGCCGGCGTTGAATACAAGGAAGCACTGAAAGCGCTGCTTGCGGCAGACAGCCGCGTTGCCTCTGTGCTGGACATCGGTGTTGGGGCCAACGATGCCACCGCCTACCCGCACGTCGCGGTCAATGCCGCCCGTAAGGTGGCCGACGGCGACGCCGACCGTGCACTCCTCATCTGCGGAACGGGACTGGGCGTGGCCATCGCAGCCAACAAGGTCCCCGGAATCCGGGCCGTGACGGCCCACGACAGCTATTCCGTGGAGCGCTCCGTCCTCAGCAACAACGCCCAGGTCCTCACCCTGGGCCAGCGGGTCATCGGCCTGGAACTCGCCAAGAAGCTCGTGGGCGAGTGGCTCAAGTACCGCTTTGATGAAAGTTCAGCGTCCGCCGACAAGGTCGACGCCATCTGCTCCTATGAGCCCGAATACACGAAGGCAGTCTGATCATGACCACAACACCCAACAGCGCACGCAAGATCGCCGTCGTCGGATCGGGCTACATGGGCGGCGGTATCGCCCAGGTCCTGGCACTGGGCGGAGCCCGCGTTGCCCTGGCCGATGTCTCCGCCGAGGTGGCGCAGAAGAACTATGACCGTCTGCTGGCCGAATCGGACCAGTTCGTGGCCGACGGACTGTTCCCCGAGGGTTCAACCGCCATCCTCAAGCAGAATCTGTGGGCCGCCAACGACATCGAGGAAGCCGTGGCGGATGCCGACTTCATCGAAGAAGCCGTGCCCGAAGTCATCGCCATCAAGCACCAGACGCTGGCCCGGATCAGCGCCGCCGCCCGGCCGGACGCCATCATCGGTTCCAACACGTCAACCATCTCCATCGCGGAGCTGTCCGAGCCGGTCGCCAACTCGGAGCGGTTCCTGGGCGTGCACTTCTCGAACCCGTCCCCGTTCATCCCTGGCGTGGAAATCATCCCGCATGCCGGTACGTCGGCGGCCACCATCGGCGCCGTCCGGGACCTGGTCCATGCCGCCAACAAGCAGACCGCGGTGGTCAAGGACGTCACAGGATTCGTCCTGAACCGCCTGCAGTACGCCCTCTTCCACGAGGCCGCGCAGCTCGTGGAGCAGGGAATCGCTACCGCTGAGGACGTGGACACCCTGGTCCGCACCACCTTCGGCTTCCGCCTGCCGTTCTTCGGTCCGTTCGCCATCGCAGACATGGCCGGACTGGACGTCTACAACTTCTGCTACAACTCCCTGCAGACCGAATTCCCGGAACGCTTCGCCACGCCCAAGATCCTGAGTGACCTAGTGGAAGCAGGCAAACTCGGCACCAAGACCGGCGCGGGCTTCCTCAACGTCCCGGCCGAACGCACCCCGGAACTCATCGCCTACCGGAACAGGGCCTACGTGGCCATGCAGAAGCTCATCGACGGGCTCGGCCCGGCCCCCATCAACTAAGGAGCATTTCCATGACCACTTTCCCCACTGAACGCACCGCAATCATCACCGGCGCCGTCTCCGAACGCGGTATCGGCCGTGCCACGGCCGGATACCTTGCCGCCCAGGGCTGGAACATCGGCATCATCGACCTGGATGACGCCCAGTCCCAGGCCACCGCCAAGGAAATCGCCGCCCAGTACGGCGTGAAGGCCCACGGCGTCGGCGCCAACATCGGCGACGAAGCCTCCGTCCGCGCAGCCATCGACTCGATCGAAGCAGAGCTGCCACAGGTCGTCGCACTGGCCAATGTGGCCGGCGTCAGCTCGCCTGTTCCGTATCTTGAACTGGACGCCGCTGAATGGGACCGCGTCATGAGCATCAACCTCAACGGTGTCCATTACGCCACCCGCCGCGTCGCCGAATCCATGGCGAAGAACCGGATCGGACGCATCGTGAACATCTCTTCCGTCTCCGCGCAACGCGGCGGCGGCACCTTCTCCAAAACGCCGTACTCCGCGGCCAAGGCAGGGGTCATCGGCCTGACCCGCGCCACCGCCCGCGAACTGGGGGAGTATGACATCACGGTCAACGCCATTTCCCCTGGCCCCGTCGACACGGACATCATGGGCGGCACCCTCAGCCAGGAACGCAAAGACGAACTCACCAAGGACCTCGTGGTCAACCGCGTCGGTTCCACCCGCGACATCGCAGCAGCCATCGCCTTCCTCATCAGCGAGGACGCCGGATACATCTCCGGCCAGACGCTGAACGTGGATGGCGGACTCTACATGCACTAGGAAGGACCACCATGGGCTCCTGGACCAAGGAACGCAGAATCTACATGGCCGTGGGCGTGTTCGCCTGCCTGGTCGGCGCAATACTCATCGCCTTCTCGCTCTAATCGCTCCACCTTCCACTGATTTGCTCACCTACTTACTCAACGAGGAGTTTGAATGACTGTCACCACTGGAACAAACGCCACCAAGGAGTTACTGGATTCACCGGTCCTCAAATCGGCGATCTCCAAAGCCTCCTTCCGGCTGATGCCGATGCTCGTCATCCTGTACGTCGTGGCATTCCTGGACCGCACCAACGTGGGCTTCGCCGAGGCAGCACTGGAAGTGGACAGAGGCATCACCGCCGGCGCATATGCCCTCGGCGCCGGAATCTTCTTCATCGGCTACGCATTGTTCGAGATCCCTTCCAACCTGCTGCTGACCAAGTTCGGTGCCAAGGTGTGGCTGGCCCGCATCGCCATCACGTGGGGCATCGTCTCCGCCTGCTTCGCCTTCGTCCAGGGCGAGACGTCCTTCATCATCCTGCGCTTCCTGCTGGGCGTCACCGAGGCCGGCCTGTTCCCGGGCGTCATCATGTTCCTGGCCGCCTGGTTCCCCAACAAGGTCCGCGTAAAGATGTTCGCCATCTTCTACCTGGCCCAGCCGTTCTCCCAGATGATGGGCGCCCCGCTGTCGGGGTGGCTCATCAACATCGGCGACCAGGTTCCCGGCGTTGCCGGCTGGCAAGTCATGTTCTTCGTTGAAGGCATGCTGGCGGTACTCGCCGGTATTGCGGCGTACTTCTTCCTCATCAACTCCCCGCAGGACGCGAAATTCCTGGACAAGGACGAGAAAAAGGCGCTTCTGGACGTTATGGCCCTCGAAGACGGGGTCAAGGAAAAGGACGGCCCCCGCGGAGTCCTCGCCGCCATGAAGAACCGCAAGGTCTGGTACTTCACCGCCATCTACTTCTGCCTCCAGATTGCCGTCTACGGCGTGACGTTCTACCTGCCGCAGCAGGTGGCACAGCTCACCGGGCAGAAGGTGGGCATCGAAGTCGGCCTGCTGGCGGCCATCCCATGGTTCTTCGGCATCTTCGCGTGCTACTTCATCGGCAAGGCTGCCAACACCATCGTCCGCCGCCGCATTTGGGGCACGGGCCTGTTTATCTCCACCGGCCTGTGCATCTTCGGCTCCGCCTGGGCGGGCTCCAACCACCTCCCGGCGCTGGGCATCATCTTCATCACCCTCGCGGTGTGCAGCTTCCTCTCGATCGGTCCCATCGCATGGTCCTACCCGACGGCGTTCCTCACCGGAACGGCGGCCGCTGCGGGCATCGGCTTGATTAACTCGCTGGGTAACCTGGGCGGCTTCGTGGCCCCCATCCTGCGGACCACGGTCAACCAGGTCACCGCATCGGACACCGGCACCATGGGCGTGTACGCCCTAGGCGTGCTTCCGTTCGTGGCGGCCATCATGATGTACGCCACCAAGAGGTTCCGCAACAAGGCCGACGATCTGCTCGACAACAAGTGACCGGACACCATGACTGAATGGAGCAGCGCTGACCAGAGCGGCACCCCGGAGATCCTCTACATCGGCGTCAGCACCAAGATGTACATGGGATACCGGGACTGCCTGGACTGGCTCGCCCGCATACGGCATGAAGTGGACTCCCGTCCGGCCCTTGCGGCCGGGCGTGTGGTCCCGTTTGTGATCCCTTCCTTCCCGGTTCTTCCGGCCGCCGGCAGCGTCATCTCAGGATCACCGCTTCTGCTGGGGGCCCAGAACTGCGGCTGGGCGGACGGCCCGTGGACAGGTGAGGTGTCGCCGTCGCTTCTGGCCGAGCTTGGGGTAAGCCTCGTGGAGATCGGCCACGCCGAACGGCGGCGGCACTTCGGCGAGGATAACACCATGATCGCCCGGAAAGTCAGGGCAGCCGACGACGCCGGCATTACCCCGCTGCTGTGCGTGGGCGAGGAAACACGCGATGAAAAAACCGGGACCGGAGCCAGCGGAGCGGCTGCATTTGTCCATCAGCAGATCGACGAGGCGGTCGGCGGTGACTGGGCCCTGGCATCCCGGCTCATGATCGCCTACGAACCGGTCTGGGCCATTGGCGCAGCGGAGCCCGCCGACGCAGGCTGCGTCGCCGCCGTCGTGCGTTCACTGCGGACGCTGCTGGCTGCCCATTCGCACGAGGCCGGCGACGCGTTGGGGGAGCTGCCGGTCATCTATGGCGGGTCGGCCAGGCCAGGGCTGCTGCCCGCGCTCGACGGCGTCTCCGGGCTTTTCCTGGGCCGTTTCGCCCACGATGCGGAGAACTTCGGCAAAGTCCTCGATGAGGCACTGTCAATGACGGCTTTGCCGGAAGCTCTCCGGGGAACGTGGCAGGAGGAACCGAACAGCGCCCACGTCAGCCCGCGACGGCGGCGCGCAACGACAGAATCCGCTGAAGTTGCTGCTGTTCCTCCATCTGGTGCAGCCGGACGTCGCGGCCGCTGAGGATGCGCTGCCGGATGAAGGCGAGCTGGGTGGCAGAGTGCAGGAACGCCTTCATCTGCGGGCGGCGGTTATAGCCGGCCGCCCACTGCAGGGCGGTCCGCCGGCCGCGCGGGGTGGCCAGCAGTTCCACCTCGGCGGGGCTGAACCAGCCAGCCGCGGAATATTCCATCAGCCGTTGGCGCGTGAGCCGGTTTTCAGCGACGCGGAGGAGGATGATGCCCACAATAGCCAGCACAAAGATGGGCACCTGGATCAGGATGTACTCGGCCAGGAACCCCGCGCCCATGCTGTTCCACCGGTTATGCAGCAGCATCGCCGGGATCAGTCCGATGACAAAGGCCAGCACCGAGGCCCCGGGGTGCCAGCGGCGGGCAGCGAAACCCATGATGAGGCCGGTGGTTCCCGTGAAAATGGCATGGGCGAAGGGTGACATCGCGCCGCGGAGGAGGAAGATCTGGGCCAGGTCCGTTCCCGGGTTGGCGGATTCGGCGATGGCCCGTCCAAAGTAGAGGATGTTTTCGGTGAACGCGAAGCCGCCGGCGATGGTGAAGGCGAAGACTATGCCGTCCACCGGACCGTCGAAGTGTTTGCGCGCCAGCAGCAGGATCAGCAGCAGGCCCAGGGACTTCGCGAACTCCTCCACCACGGGCGCCTGGACGGTGGCCATAAACGTCTGGAAGTCCGCCACATCGCTGAACTGGAAGGTCAGGGCAAAGAGCGGCTGGATGAGCAGTGTGACGGCGATGGACACGGCCGCGCCCCAGGTGAATGCGAAGAGCAGGAGCCGCTTTGGTTCCGGTTCCCACCGGTCGATCAGGTAGACGGCAAGGAGCACCGCGGACAGCGGGATCAGCGACACCACAAAGCCCACCAGGAAGCCGCCCACGCCGGTGTTGGCCAGCAGGAAGGGCACCACCAGGAACAGGCTCAGGAACACAAGGGCGGCGCCGCCCACCGTGAGGGCCAGGAGGCCTGCGGGCCGCCTGCCTGCCAGGGTTGCCGGCGGAGGCCCCAGCGGCGGCAGCTGAGCTGCGTTGATTCCGGGCGCGGGACGGTAGTACTCCGGCTCAACCCGGCCCATCCAGCTGGGGTTGGCCTGCGTGGGGAAGGAATCCGGTGGCCCGGCCGGCCCGCTGGCCGGGCCGGAACCCGGCTGATGAGGGTGCATGGACATACTGGAAGCCTATGATGCCCCGCCCGATGTGGTAATTTTGAAACGCAAATGATCCTTTTTTAATTCCGTCCCGTGAGGCGGGGAAAGGGGAGACGAGAGTTTGACTTCTGTTACAAACGCACCGGTTCCAGCCAGGGTTGTCCTCAACCAGGCGGACATTGACCGTGCACTCACTCGAATCGCCCACGAGATCCTTGAGGCCAACAAAGGGGCCGAGGACCTGGTCCTGCTGGGCATCCCGCGCCGCGGTTACCCGCTGGCCGTCCGCCTCGCACACAAGATTGCAGCCGCGGACCCCAACGTGGACGCCACCGCCATTGTCGGGCAGCTGGACGTCACCATGTTCCGCGATGACCTTTCCCACCAGCCCACCAGGCCGCCGTACCCCACCCAGCTCCCGCGCACGGGAATCGATAACAAGGTTGTGGTGCTCATCGATGATGTCCTGTATTCCGGCCGCACCATCCGTGCCGCCCTTGACGCCATCATCGACCTCGGCCGTCCGCGGATCGTCCGGCTCGCTGTGCTGATCGACCGCGGCCACCGTGAGCTGCCCATCCGGGCCGACCACGTGGGCAAGAACCTGCCCACCTCGTCCGCCGAGAAGGTCCGGGTCCGCCTTGAGGAAACCGACACCGCCGCCGACGGTTCCGTAGTCAACGAAGTAGTTATCGAGGGCGGCGCGTGAAACACCTCCTCTCCACCGAAGACCTCAGCCTGGCCAACGCCATCCGCATCCTCGACACCGCCGAGGAAATGGCTGCCGTAGGGGACCGCGAAGTCAAAAAGCTCCCGGCCCTCCGCGGCCGCACCGTGGTGAACCTCTTCTTCGAAGACTCAACCCGCACGCGGATCTCCTTCGAAGCGGCCGCCAAGAGGCTGTCCGCCGACGTCATCAACTTCGCCGCGAAGGGCTCCTCCGTCTCCAAGGGCGAATCCCTCAAGGACACAGCCCAGACGCTGGCAGCCATGGGCGCGGACGCCGTTGTGATCCGGCACTGGGCCTCGGGTGCGCCGCACCGGCTCGCCGCCACGGACTGGATCGACGCCGCCGTCATCAACGCCGGCGACGGCACCCACGAACACCCCACGCAGGCCCTCCTGGACGCCTTCACCATGCGCCGGCACTGGTCAAAGCTGGCGGGATCCGCCTCGACCGGGTCGGACCTCAAAGGCATGCGCGTAGCCATCGCCGGGGACGTCCTGCACTCCCGCGTGGCCCGCTCCAACGTCTGGCTGCTCCGCACGCTCGGCGCCGAAGTCACACTCGTGGCGCCACCCACCCTGCTGCCCATCGGCGTCGAACACTGGCCGTGCAAGGTCAGCTACGACATGGACGACACCCTGGCGCAGGGTGTGGACGCCGTGATGATGCTGCGCGTGCAGGGCGAGCGGATGAACGCCTCGTTCTTCCCCTCCACCCGCGAATACTCGCGCCGCTGGGGCTTCGATGACAACCGGCTCCGGGCCCTGGACAGCCTGGGACTGAAGGACACCATCATCATGCATCCCGGACCCATGAACCGAGGCCTGGAGATTTCTTCCGCCGCCGCCGACTCACCCCGTTCCACCGTGCTTGCGCAGGTGCGCAACGGCGTCTCGGTCCGGATGGCCACCCTCTATCTGCTGCTCTCCGGGGATACCCGCGAACCAGCCGCCACAGCGGGCGCAGCCCGCACCAATGAAGCGCGTTCAAACGCCGCCCATTCCACCAAGGAGAGCAACTGATGGCAGAGAACAACGGAACCTATCTGATCCGCGGTGCGTCGATCCTGGGCGCCGGGGCCGAGGACCTGCTGATCAGTGGCGGCGTCATCGCCGCCCGGGGCGCAGCCGCTGCCACCCACCAAGACGCCCATGGCGCCACCATCATCGAAGCCGCCGGCCTGGTGGCCCTGCCCGGCATGGTGGACGTGCACACGCACCTGCGCGAACCCGGCCGCGAAGACGCTGAAACCGTCGAAACCGGCACCCGCGCCGCCGCCTTGGGCGGGTTCACCGCGGTCCACGCCATGGCCAACAGCAACCCGGTGGCGGACACCGCCGGTGTGGTGGAACAGGTCCACAGCCTCGGCCGCGCGGCCGGCTGGGTGGACGTCCGTCCTGTCGGCGCCGTGACCGTCGGCCTGGCCGGCGAGCAGCTCGCCGAACTCGGCGCCATGGCAGATTCCCGCGCCCAGGTCCGCATGTTCTCCGACGACGGCATCTGCGTCCACGATCCCGTGCTGATGCGCCGCGCCCTGGAGTACGTCAAAGCCTTCGACGGCGTGGTGGCCCAGCACGCGCAGGAACCCCGCCTTACCGCCGGGGCCCAGATGAACGAGGGCGCCGTCTCCGCCGTCCTGGGACTCACCGGCTGGCCGGCGGTGGCCGAGGAGAGCATCATCGCCCGTGACGTCCTGCTGACGCAGCACGTGAACTCCCGCCTGCACGTCTGCCACGTCTCCACCGCCGGCTCCGTGGAAATCATCCGCTGGGCCAAGGCACGCGGCATCAACGTCACCGCCGAAGTCACCCCGCACCACCTTCTGCTCACCGACGACCTGGTCCGCAGCTACAACCCCGTCTACAAGGTCAACCCGCCGCTGCGGACAGATGCAGATGTACAGGCACTGCGCGCCGGCCTGGCTGACGGCACCATCGACGTGGTGGGCACCGACCACGCCCCGCACCCGAGCGAGCACAAGGAATGCGAGTGGGCACAGGCCGCCATGGGCATGACCGGGCTGGAAACCGCTCTGTCCGTGGTCCAGCACACCATGATCGAAACCGGCCTCATGACCTGGGCCGATTTCGCCCGCGTGACCTCCACCGCGGCGGCGCAGATCGGCCGAGTGGCGGACCAGGGCCGTCCCCTGGACGCCGGCGAACCCGCCAACATGATCCTGGTGGACCCGGCGGCACGCTGGACCGTTGACCCTGCCACGATGGCAACCATGGGCCGCAACTCCCCGTTCGCCGGCCTGGAGCTGCCGGGCAAGGTGGTGTCCACCTTCTACAAGGGCCACCCCACCGTCCTGGACGGAAAGCTCAACACGCCGTACCGCGAACCGGCGGCGTCTGCGGCAGGCGCCTCCTGATGGACACCAAACTACTCACCGGCCTCATCACGACGGTGCTCATCGCTGTTGTCCTGCTGATGATCTGGGTAGGCTGGCGCAACCGACTCAGGCGGCAGGCCGACGTCGGCCGGTTGCCCGACGTGCCCGAGGCGCCCGGGGTGCCCCTCGCCGGGGCCGACGGCCAGTACGTTGCGTCCACCACCGCCGGAGACTGGCTGGACCGGATCGCGGTCCACAGGCTTGGCATCCGGACCAATGCCGTTCTCAGCGTGTACCCGCACGGCGTCCTCTTCGACAGAACGGGTGCCCCGGCGCTCTACATCCCGGCAGGAAGCCTCACCGCCGTCCGGCAGGAAAGCGGAATGGCCGGCAAGTTCGTTGAAAAGGACGGCCTCCTGGTCCTCACCTGGGACCTCGGGACCCACGAACTCGACACGGGTTTCCGGACCCGCCGGGCCGCCGACAAAGACGCCCTCTATGACTCCCTTCAGCAATTGATCGCCGCAGCCCCCCAGGAACATTCCCAGGATCCCCAGAGTGGAAAGTAAGACAGTGACAGAAACAGCGACAGCAAAAGCAGAGACCGCGGCACCAGCAGCCCTTTCCACCACAGTTCCCACACCGGCGGTATTCGTCCTGGAGGACGGCCGGATGTTCCGCGGCACCAGCTACGGCGCGCAGGGTACTGCCCTGGGCGAGGCCGTGTTCGCCACCGGTATGACCGGCTACCAGGAAACCATTACCGATCCTTCCTACGCCCGCCAGCTGGTGGTGCAGACGGCGCCACACATCGGCAACACGGGTGTGAACAGCGACGACGCCGAATCCCGGCGCATCTGGGTGGCCGGCTACATCGTCCGCGACGCCGCTCGCCGCCCCTCCAACTGGCGCTCCGAACGCTCCCTGGACGAGGAACTCATCGAGCAGGGGATCGTCGGCATCCAGGGCGTGGACACCCGCGCCATCACCCGACACCTGCGCGAGCACAAGACCATGCGCGCCGGCATCTTCTCGGGTGCGGCCGCCAAGGCCACGGACAAGGAGCTCCTTGACTCGGTCCTGGCCAGCGCCCCGATGGAAGGCGCCCGCCTGGCCGAGGAAGTCAGCGTCAGCGAAGCCTATGTGGTGGATCCCCAGGACCACGGCTGGGACGGCGAGCCGCGCTTCAGCATTGCCGCGATCGACCTCGGCATCAAGGCCATGACCCCCATCCGCTTCGCCGAGCGCGGCGTCCGGGTCCATGTCCTGCCGGCAACCTCCACCCTCGAGGACGTCAAGGCCGTCAACCCGGACGGCTTCTTTATGTCCAACGGCCCCGGAGACCCCGCCACGGCTGACGCCCAGGTCAAACTGCTGCGCTCCGTCCTGGACGAGAAGCTGCCGTACTTCGGCATCTGCTTCGGCAACCAGATCCTGGGACGCGCCCTGGGCTTCGGCACCTACAAGCTCCGCTACGGCCACCGCGGCATCAACCAGCCCGTCCTGGACCGCCGCACTGGCAAGGTGGAGATCACCTCGCAGAACCACGGCTTCGCCGTGGACGCACCGCTCGACGGCGCCACACAGGCTCCCGAGGAGCGCTACGGCCGTGTCGAGGTCAGCCACATCAGCCTCAACGACGACGTCGTCGAAGGCCTCGCGTGCCTGGACATCCCCGCCTTCTCGGTGCAGTACCACCCGGAAGCCGCAGCCGGCCCGCACGACGCCGCCTACCTGTTTGACCGTTTCATCGACCTGATGGCCGTCACCAAAACCGGCTCAGAGAACACCACCGATTCCAAGACTGAGGACAAGAAGTAATGCCCAAGAGAACTGACCTTAAGAGCGTCCTGGTCATCGGTTCCGGCCCGATCGTCATCGGCCAGGCCGCGGAGTTCGACTACTCCGGCACCCAGGCACTGCGTGTCCTCAAGGAGGAGGGCCTGCGGGTCATCCTGGTGAACTCGAACCCGGCCACCATCATGACGGACCCCGAGTTCGCCGACGCCACCTACATCGAACCCATCACCCCTGAGGTGGTGGAGAAGATCATCGCCAAGGAGCGCCCGGACGCGATCCTGCCCACCCTGGGCGGGCAGACCGCGCTGAACACAGCCATCGCGCTGGACAAGAACGGCGTGCTGGCCAAGTACAACGTGGAACTCATCGGTGCGAACATCGCCGCCATCGAGCTCGGCGAAGACCGCGAAAAGTTCAAGGGCGTGGTGGAACGCTGCGGCGCCGAATCGGCCCGCAGCCACATCATCCACACCATGGACGAGGCCTTCACCGCCGCCGAGGACCTCGGCTACCCCATGGTGGTCCGGCCTTCCTTCACCATGGGCGGCCTCGGCTCGGGCCTGGCCTACAACGAGAATGACCTCCGCCGCATCGTGGGCCAGGGCCTGCAGTACAGCCCCACGTCCGAGGTGCTGCTTGAAGAGAGCATCCTCGGCTGGAAGGAGTACGAGCTTGAGATGATGCGCGACAAAAACGACAACGTCGTGGTGGTCTGCTCCATCGAGAACTTCGACCCCGTGGGCGTGCACACCGGCGACTCCATCACCGTGGCGCCCGCACTGACCCTGACGGACCGCGAATACCAGCGGCTACGCGATATCTCCATCGCCGTCATCCGTGAGGTGGGCGTGGACACCGGCGGCTGCAACATCCAGTTCGCCATCGAGCCGGACACCGGCCGGGTAGTGGTCATCGAGATGAACCCGCGTGTATCCCGGTCCTCCGCCCTGGCGTCCAAGGCCACGGGCTTCGCCATCGCCAAGATCGCCACCAAGCTCTCCCTCGGCTACACGCTGGACGAGATCCCGAACGACATCACGCAGAAGACCCCGGCGTCGTTCGAGCCCACCCTGGACTACGTGGTGGTCAAGGTCCCGCGCTTCGCTTTCGAGAAGTTCCCGGCCGCCGACGACACCCTCACCACCACCATGAAGTCCGTGGGCGAAGCCATGGCCATGGGCCGCAACTTCACCGAGGCCCTGCAGAAGGCGCTGCGCTCCCTTGAGCAGAAGGGATCGCAGCTGGACTTCACCTCCGTCCCCGAGTGGGAAGTCCCGGAGCTGATCGAGAAGGCCAAGCGGCCCACCACCGAACGCCTGCACCAGGTCCAGCGTGCCCTGCTCGGCGGCGCCACCGTGGAACAGCTGTTCGAAGCCACCAAGATCGACCCCTGGTACCTGGACCAGCTCCAGTTGCTCAATGAGATCTCCCATGAGATCCGCCAGGCCGGAGCCCTGACCGTGGAGATGCTCAAGCGCGCCAAGCGCCACGGCTTCTCGGACGAGCAGATCGGTTCCCTCACGCACAACTCCGAAGCCGTGGTCCGCGGTGTGCGGCAGGCGCTCGGGATCCGTCCGGTCTACAAGACGGTGGATACCTGCGCCGCCGAGTTCGCCGCCTACACCCCGTACCACTACTCGTCCTACGACGAGGAGGACGAGATTGCGCTGCACTCCAAGCCGTCCATCCTGATCCTCGGCTCCGGTCCCAACCGCATCGGCCAGGGCATCGAGTTCGATTACTCCTGCGTCCACGCCTCCATGGCGCTGCGCAAGGCCGGCTATGAGACCGTTATGGTCAACTGCAACCCGGAGACCGTCTCGACGGACTATGACGTCTCCACGCGCCTATACTTCGAGCCGCTGACCCTTGAGGACGTCCTCGAGGTCATCGCCGCAGAGGAACGCACCGGCGGCGTGATGGGTGTCTTTGTGCAGCTCGGTGGCCAGACGCCGCTGAAGCTTGCACAGCAGCTGGCCGACGCCGGCGTCCCCATCCTTGGCACGTCACCGGAAGCGATCGACCTCGCCGAGCACCGCGGGGAGTTCTCCCGCGTACTCGACAACGCCGGACTGATCGCCCCGAAGAACGGCACCGCGGTGTCCTTCGAGGACGCAAAGAAAATCGCCGACGAGATTGGCTACCCCGTCCTGGTCCGCCCGTCCTACGTGCTCGGCGGCCGCGGTATGGAAATCGTCTACGACGAGCCGAACCTCTCCCGGTACATCGCCAACGCCACGGAAATTACCCCGGACCACCCGGTGCTGATCGACCGCTTCCTGGAGGACGCCGTCGAAATCGACGTCGACGCGCTCTTCGACGGCACCGACATGTACCTGGGCGGCATCATGGAACACATCGAGGAGGCCGGTATCCACTCCGGCGACTCCGCGTGTGTCCTGCCTCCCATCACCCTGGGCAACAACGTGATCGAGCGTGTCCGCACGGCAACCCGCGCCATCGCCGAGGGCGTGGGCGTCCGCGGCCTGATCAACATCCAGTTCGCGCTGGCCTCGGACGTTCTCTACGTGCTCGAAGCGAACCCGCGTGCCTCCCGCACCGTGCCGTTCGTCTCCAAGGCCACGGGCGTCCAGATGGCCAAGGCCGCCGCGCTGATCGGCACGGGTGTCACCATCCACCAGCTCCGGACCGCCTACAAGATGCTGCCGGAAACCGGTGACGGCTCCACGCTGCCGCTCGACGCTCCGGTCTCGGTCAAGGAAGCCGTGCTTCCGTTCAGCCGCTTCCGCACCCCGGAAGGCAAGGTTGTGGACTCGCTGCTCGGGCCGGAAATGCGGTCCACCGGTGAAGTCATGGGCATCGACAAGCACTTCGACACCGCCTTCGCCAAGAGCCAGGCAGCCGCCAACAATGCCCTGCCCACCGAAGGCAAGATCTTCGTCTCCGTGGCCAACCGGGACAAGCGGGCGGTCATCATGGCCGTCAAGCGCCTCTCGGACCTCGGCTTTGAGATCGTCTCCACCGGCGGCACCGCCGACGTCCTGCGCCGCAACGGCATCCAGGCCAGCACGGTCCGCAAGGTCGCCGAGGGCAGCAGCGCCGAAGGCGAGGGCACCATCGCAGACCTCGTCATCGCCGGCGAGATCGACATGGTCTTCAACACGCCCTCCGGCGGCGAAGCCCGCAGCGACGGCTACGCCCTGCGCGCCGCCGCGACCTCCATCGGCATCCCCTGCATCACCACGGTGGCAGAGTTCAACGCCGCGGTGCAGGCCATCGAGGCCATGCGCACCTACGAGTGGTCAGTGACCAGCCTGCAGGAGCACGCCGCTGCGCTGGTGGCGTCCCAGAAGGCAGCTGCGGAGAACGCGGCGGCCGAGTCTGCGGTTTCGCAGCATGCCTGAGGCCGGTTCCACCTCATCAAGCCCCGCCGGCCGGGAGTCCTTCGGCTCCCGGCTCGGGGCGGCCATGGCGTCCCGCGGGCCGCTGTGCGTGGGTATTGACCCGCACCCGGCACTCCTGAACGACTGGGGACTGGCCGACGACGCCGCAGGGCTGAGGCGGTTCTCGCTGACGGTCCTGGAGGCCGTCGGTTCGCTCGCTGCCGCGGTGAAGCCGCAGGTGGCGCTTTACGAGCGCCACGGCTCGGCCGGGATGGCAGTCCTTGAAGAGGTCCTGGCCGCGGCAGCGCAGGCACAGGTCCTCACCATCGCCGACGCCAAGCGGGGCGATATCGGCTCCACGATGGCTGCCTACGCGGACGCCTGGCTGCGGGACGGCTCGTCCCTGGCGGCCGACTCCGTGACCCTCAGCCCGTACCTGGGGTTTGAGTCGCTCCGCCCGGCCCTTGACCTGGCCGCGGACAACGGCCGCGGCGTTTTTGTCCTGGCGCTGACCTCCAATCCGGAGGGCGCTTCCGTGCAGCATGTGGGCGGAGCCGACTCCGTGGCCCGGCGGATCGTCGAGGCGGCAGCGGCAGAGAACAGCCGTTATGCCGGCAGCCTGGGGTCCGTTGGACTCGTCGTCGGCGCCACCGTGGGATCAGCGTTGACTGACCTGCACCTGGACCTTCCGGCGGTCCGGGGACCGATCCTCGCCCCCGGACTGGGCGCGCAGGGTGCAACCCCTGCGGACCTGCGCCGGACCTTCGGGGCCGCGTACCCGCAGGTCCTGGGCACGTCCAGCCGGGATATCCTGGCTGCCGGTCCAGGGACCCAAGGTCTCCGAAACGCTGCGTTGCGCACGCTTGTTGGGCTCCTCGGCGAATAGGTGCCTAATGGCGGCATCCATTGATTCACCGCCCGCCAAGGGGTAGGTTTCAGGACAAGTCCAATGGCGGTCGCCTTGGACTCAGCCGATGAATCCGGGGGTGTCCTCCATGAGCCTGCGACCCTTATCCGCTTCGGAACGCGCGGCCGCCCTGAACAAGGCGGCCGCCGCCCGGGCCGCCCGGGCCGCCGCGAAAGATCGCCTCAAGAATGGCAAGACATCGGCCGCGGACCTCCTTGACGCCGCCGCAGCGGACGACGCCTTGGCCCGGATGCGCGTGGTGGAGCTGTTGGAGGCTCTGCCGGGTATTGGAAAAGTCAGGGCTGCCGCCATTATGGAGCAGCTGGGCATAGCGGCCTCCCGCCGGCTCCGCGGCCTGGGCATTCACCAGCGCCAGGCGCTGGTAGATTTTATAGACGAGAAATAGGGCGTTCCTAGAGGCGCCCGCACCCAAACTCCGCCGCAAAGGAATACGTGAGCAAGAAACCGGGACTGACAGTCCTCGCTGGTCCGACGGCTGTTGGCAAAGGCACCGTGTCCACCTACATCCGGGACAAGTACCCCGAAGTCTGGCTTTCCGTATCGGCCACCACCCGCGCTCCGCGGCCCGGTGAGCAGGATGGCGTCCACTACTTCTTCAAGTCCAAGGAAGAGTTCGAGTCGCTCGTTGCAGCCGGCGAGTTCCTGGAGTGGGCCGTAGTCCACGGCCAGAACACCTACGGCACCCTGCGGAGTTCCGTGGACGAGGCCATCGCCGCCGGCAGGTCCGTCCTGCTGGAGATCGATCTGCAGGGTGCACGCCAGGTCAAGCAGGCCGTTCCTGACGCCCAGTTTGTGTTCCTGGCGCCGCCCAGCTGGGACGAAATGGTCCGCCGACTGGTGGGTCGCGGCACGGAAACTGAGCAGGAGCAGCAGCAGCGGCTGGAAACAGCTAAACTGGAACTTGCCGCTGAACCGGAGTTTAACCACACCGTCATCAATGATGACGTTCGCCGGGCAGCGGAGGAGCTTGTTTCACTCATGGGGCTGACCCCGCACCCGCACTAGTAGCCGGTACCAGCCAGCCCGTTAGAATTTGGAGAATTCGTGTCCACGAACCTTGAAGGCATCATCAACCCGCCGATCGACTCACTGCTTAAGGCAGCTGATTCCAAGTACGGCCTGGTGATCTTCGGTGCCAAGCGTGCACGTCAGATCAACGCTTACTACGCCCAGCTGCACGAGGGCCTGTTCGAGTACGTCGGCCCCCTGGTCGACACCAAGCTGAACGAGAAGTCGCTGTCCATCGCCCTGCGCGAAATCAACGAAGGCAAGCTCGTTTCCACGCCGATCGAAGCCGCAGAGTAAGTTCAGACTGCCCTGTTGACGGAGGTCACGTGCGCATAGTCCTCGGAGTCGGGGGAGGGATTGCGGCCTACAAGGTCGCATCGCTCCTCCGGCTTTTTACTGAAGCCGGCCACAATGTCACGGTGATTCCCACTGAGGCAGCCACCCGCTTTGTGGGTGTCGCCACGTGGGAGGCACTGTCCGGGAACCCGGTCAGCAACAGCGTCTTCGACGACGTGCACCAGGTCAACCACGTCAGGCTTGGCCATGAGGCCGACCTCATTGTGGTGGCGCCCGCGACCGCGGACCTGCTGGCGCGCGCGGCCACCGGACAGGCCAACGACCTCCTCACCAACACGCTGCTCATGGCCAGCGGCCCGGTACTCTTTGCCCCCGCCATGCACACGGAGATGTGGCAGCACGCCGCCACCCGCGCCAACGTTGAAACGCTGCGAAGCAGGGGCGTCGCGGTCCTCGAACCGGCCAGCGGCCGGCTCACCGGCACGGACTCCGGTCCCGGCCGCCTGCCTGAGCCCGAAGCAATCTTCGACGCCGCCATGGCACTTGCCCAGGGTCAGTCCGATTACCAGCTTCCGCTGGCCGGGCGGACCGTCACAGTCAGTGCAGGCGGAACCCGGGAACCGCTGGACCCCGTCCGTTTCCTGGGCAACCGGTCCTCTGGTAAACAGGGCGTGGCGCTGGCCGTCGCCGCCCGCAACGCGGGTGCCACGGTTCGCCTGGTCGCCGCCCATATGGAGGTCCCGGCGCCGGCCGGGGTCGACGTGGTGACCGTTGAGACCGCCCTGGAGTTGCGCGAGGCCATGCTGGCAGCCGCGGCGGATTCCGACGTCGTGATCATGGCTGCGGCCGTGGCGGACTTCCGCCCAGCGGAGATCTCCGGCACGAAGATCAAAAAACGTGATGACACCGCTGACCCCGTCATTTCCCTGGTCCGGAACCCGGACATCCTCCAGGAACTGGTCGAGGTCCGGGACCACGCTCCCGAAAACCAGGCCAGCCGCCGCAGCCAACTGATAGTGGGCTTCGCAGCAGAGACCGGTGACGGCCAAGGCGACGTCCTGACCTACGCGGAGGCAAAGCTCAAGCGCAAGGGCTGCGATCTCCTGGTGGTCAACCATGTGGGATCGGACAAGGTCTTTGGCCAGGACAGCAACTCGGTAGTCATCCTTGCCCGCTCCGGCGCCGAACCACAACTGGCCGCCGGAACCAAAACAGAGGTTTCGGCCGCCGTCATCACGCGGATCGGCTATGAGCTGAGCCACGTTTCGCCACGCGCCTGACCGAAAGCCACGCACCGTTTCCTTAGCACGGGGACACACGCCGCCGGACGTCCGATTCCCAACCAGTAAGGTAGTTGAGTGACTTTACCGCTGCACATTCCCCACGCCCACGGGGCCACGCCCTCCGCCCTCCGGCTCTTCACGTCCGAGTCGGTCACTGAAGGCCACCCGGACAAGATCTGCGACCAGATCAGTGACGCCATCCTGGATGCACTTCTCGCCGCGGATCCCGAGTCCCGCGTCGCCGTGGAGACCATGGCCACCACCGGCCTGGTCCATGTTGCCGGTGAGGTCACTACCGACGCCTACGTCGAAATTCCGCAGATCGTCCGGGAAACCATCCTCGGCATCGGCTACGACTCCTCAGCCAACGGGTTTGATGGTGCCCGCTGCGGCGTCTCCGTCTCCATCGGACAGCAGTCCAACGACATCGCCGGGGGTGTCTTCAACTCCCTCGAAGCCCGCGAAGGCCGCCAGGAGGACGACTACGACCTCCAAGGTGCCGGCGACCAGGGCCTGATGTTCGGGTACGCGAGCGACGAAACCCCGTCCTACATGCCGGTGCCGATCTGGATCGCGCACCGCCTGTCCGAACGCCTCACCGAGGTGCGCAAGTCCGGCGAACTGTCCTACCTCCGCCCCGACGGCAAGACCCAGGTCACCATCGGCTACGACAAGGACGTGCCGGTTTCCGTGGAAACCGTCGTCATCTCCAGCCAGCACGCCGCAGGCACTAGCCTGGACCGCCTGCGCGCGGACCTCGCCTCCTTCGTCATTGAGCCCGTTTTAGCTTCAGCCAACCTGGACATTTCCCGGGCTGCCAACATCCTGAACCCGGCAGGCGAGTTTGTCATCGGCGGGCCCGTCGGTGATGCCGGCCTGACCGGGCGCAAGATCATTGTCGATACGTACGGCGGCATGGCCCGCCACGGCGGCGGTGCCTTCTCGGGCAAGGACCCGTCCAAGGTGGACCGTTCCGCGGCCTACGCGATGCGCTGGGTTGCCAAGAACGTCGTGGCGGCCGGACTGGCAAAGCGTGCCGAGATCCAGATTGCCTACGCCATCGGCCAGGCCCGTCCCGTGGGCACGTATGTCGAGACCTTCGGCACCGAGACGGTGGACCCGGCCAGGATCAGCGCCGCCATCGCAGAGATCTTCGACCTCCGCCCGCGTGCCATCATCGACGCCCTGGACCTCAAGCGCCCCATCTACGCCAAGACGGCGGCGCACGGTCACTTCGGCCGTGACGATCCCGACTTCACTTGGGAGCGCCTGGACCGGGTGGAGGACCTGAAGGCCTTCTTCAACGCGTAGGCCAGTCCGCCATGGCCTCTGATGAGTCTGTCCCTCCCGGCGCCGTCCAGTTGTCGCTGCTGCAGGGCTTCCCGGCGAAGGCCAGGCCGTCCGGGCCCCCGCTGGCGGCGCACCTTCCGGTGGCCAGAGTCCTCGTGGAGACGCCGCTGCCGCATCTGGACCGGCCCTTCGACTACAGCGTGCCGGCCGAACTGGACGGGGCCGCACAGGCCGGCGTCCGGGTAAAGGTCAGCTTCAACGGCCAGGACCTGTCCGGGTTCATCATTGAACGGACTGAAGAATCCGACGCCGGCCACACCCTGGTGCCCCTGCAGAAGGTGGTCTCTCCCGTCGTCGTCCTGACGCCGGCTGTCCGGGACCTGGTGTCCGCCGTCGCGGCCCGGTATGCGGGGACCGTCAGTGACGTGCTTCGCGTTGCGGTGCCTCCGCGCATGGCGAGGCTCGAGAAGGACTTCCTCTCGCCCCCCGAAGCAGAGCCTGCGGCACCGGATCCGCTCGCCGACGCCGGGGCCTCGACCGGCCCGGACATCCCCGCCGGGACTGAAGCAGACTGGACCGGGTACCGCAACGGCCCGGCATTTGTCCGCCACCTGCGGGACGGCGGATCTCCAAGGGCGGTCTTCAACGCGCTCCAGGGATTCGGCCCGGCAGCATGGCCGCACCTGATAGCAACGGCCGTGGCAGCAGTCCGTGCCTCCGGCCGCGGCGCCGTGGTGGTGGTGCCGGACTACCGGGACCTGGACCAGCTCGAAATGGCGCTCCTGGAGGTGCTGCCTGCCGAGGATATTGCCCGCCTGACATCAGACGACGGGCCCACCCCCCGCTACCGGAACTTCCTGCGCCTCCTGGCCGGGTCCGCGCGCGTAGCCATCGGCACGCGTTCTGCAGCGTTTGCCCCGGTTCAGGATCTGGGCTTTGTTGCCTGCTGGGACGACGGCGATGACCTTCACATCGAACAGCGTGCCCCGTACGCCCATGCCCGCGACGTGCTGTTGCTGCGCGCGGACCAGGAAGGCACCGCCTGCCTGATGGCGGGTCATGCCAGGAGCACGGAACTTCAGCGGCTGGTGGAGGCCGGCTGGGCCATGCCCGTAGAGGCCGATCGGGCGTTTGCACGACGGACCGTGCCCCGGGTACTGAACACAGCGGACAGCTTCGAGCAGGAGCGCGATCCCCTGGCACTGGTTGCCAGGCTTCCCGGTGCCGCCTGGCGCGCCGCCAAGGAAGGACTGGAACGTGGGCCCGTCCTGGTGCAGGTGGCCCGCGCCGGCTACGCGCCGTCGCTCGTCTGTGAGACGTGCCGCGAACCCGCCCGCTGCCAGGCCTGCCAGGGTCCGCTTGCCCTGGCCGGAGCCAGCGGCAGCTCTGCGATCCCGCAGTGCCGCTGGTGTTCCACGCTGGCACCGGAGTGGCAGTGTGCCCATTGCACGGGGCACAAGCTCCGAAAGGGCGCCACCGGCGTCCTGCGCACAGCCGAAGAGCTGGGCAGGGCGTTCCCCGGAAAAGCCGTCATTACGTCCTCGGGCGGCAACATCAAAGCCGGTGTTGGCAGCGCTAAGGCCTTGGTGGTGGCCACCGTCGGGGCCGAACCCGTAGCGGAGGGCGGTTACGCTGCGGCGCTGCTCCTCGACGGCGACTCCCTGCTCCGCCGGGAGAACCTCCGCGCCGGGGAGGACACCGTGCGCCGCTGGTTCAACGCCGCAGCCCTGGTACGCCCGGCGTCCGACGGCGGGCTGGTGGTCATCACCGCGACGGAAAGTGTTGCTGTTGGCGCGCTGCTGCGGTGGGACCCGGCCGGGTACGCCCGGCGCGAGCTGGAACTCCGGATGGAACTCCAGCTGCCGCCGGCGGTCAGGATTGCCTCGGTCACCGGCCCACGGGCCGCCGTCGTACATTTTTCCGGGACCGTGGAGAAGGAGCTGGCCGCCGCCGGAGTGGCGCTGCGGACCGCAGGCCCGGCGCCACTTGTCCTCACCGGTCCAGGGGCCGCCGGGGGTGCCGCGGGGGCTGGGGAGGACGCGCGGACCCTGCTGTTCTTTGCGTACGGGCAGGCAGCCACTGTCACCCGAGTGTTGCGTGCAACAAAGGCTGCGGCCGCCGCCAAGAGGAGCACGGAACCGGTCCAGGTCAGGCTGGACGGTGTGGACGTCCTCTAGCGGCTTCCTTTGGCGGCGTCAGTCAGCGGCTGCGCCGCGCCATGATGTCGTGGGCCACGTCCACCAGCTGCTGCGCGGATTCGTCCCAGCTGAACTCCTGCGCACGTGCCACGGAACGGCGGGACACCTGTTGCCAGTGAGCGTCGTCCCGCAGTTTCTGCACGGCCGCGGCGAACTCTGCCGGTGATGCGGGATCAACGTAGGTTGCCGCGTCGCCGCCCACCTCGCGGAAAATCGGGATGTCGCTGGCGATGACCGGCGTGCCGAGGGCCATGGCCTCCACCAGCGGAAGACCGTAGCCTTCGGCGCGGGAGAGGCTCACCAGCGCGGTGGCACGTTTGAGCAGGACGGCATATTCGTCATCGGTGACCCCGTTGTGGAAGACCACCGTGGCAGCCGGCGGCACCATGATCTCCAGCTCGGCCCGGCGCTCGGCGGTGATCCTGCTCAGCAGGTGCAGGGTGAAATCAGGCAGCTCGGACATGCCGGCCACCATTGTTTCAACGTTTTTGTAGGGCATAAACGAGCCCATGTACACCAGCGAATGGTCCGCCCCGGTGGCAGGGTCGCGCGGTTCCTGGGCGGGCTGCGGGGCGTTGCTGATGATCCGCACCGGCCTTTTGGTGAGCCGGTACTTGGCCATCAGCGCTTCCGTGGTCCGGCTGATGGTGGCCACGGTGTCCGCCCGGTTGAGGAGGACGCGTTGCGGCCAGAACGCTTTGTGGTAGAGCCGCCAGAGCACGCGGACGGGTGCCGGCAGGAATCCCGGGGGAGCGGGGTGCTCGTAGTAGATGAGGTCGTGCAGGGTCAGGACCAGGCCGTACTTGCGCCCCCAGCTGCCCATGGTCTGCATGGGGCACACCACAACATCGGCGCCGAGCGGGTTGATCCTGCGGGCCACGAACAGCTCCCGCGGGGACAACGGGCTGTTGACCAACGTGTACGGAACATCCGGGAGCAGCGCCAGTTGGCGCGTGTCGCTGATGAGCATGGAAACGTCGGCCAACTTCGCCGTGGCGGCGATGAGGCTGGCTCCGTATCGGCTGATGCCGTCGTGATGGTCGGTCCGGGTGAATCGTGCATCGATGACAATCTTCACGCGGGGTGGTCCTTAAGGAAGCTGCGGATGAAGCCGGCGGCGGGGCCGGGCGTTTCGTAGTGGATCAGGTGGCCGACGCCGGGAATGACTTTGAGGACGCCGTCGGGGAGGAGCGCGGCGAGGCGGTGCTGGTCCGGCAGGGTGGCAATCTCGTCTTTTTCGCCGGCGACCAGGAGCACCGGCAGGTTCAGCTTCCCGGCAACCTCGGCAACATGGGCGCTGACCGACGCCGTGAACGATTCGAGGAGGCTTTCCCGGTTAGCGAACGCGCTGAAGTAGGCATGGTGCTGGCCGTGGATGAAGCGGCGCAGCTCTTTGTCGGCCGTCTTGGCCATGGCCTCGCTCATTACCCTGACGATCAGCGGGCTGCGCAGCAGGACCAGTCCCAGCGGGCGGGGGAGCCGGGCCGCCAGCCGGTAGTAGAGGACAGCCAGCTTGGTCATGATCCCCTTGGGGCCTTCCAGGGCGGGCGCGGCGATCGGATTGATCAGGATCAGCGGTGTGACGGTGCCCGGGTGGGTTGCGACACAATGGGCGGCGACGATCGAGCCGAAGGAGTGCCCCAGCAGCACGGTGTCCGGGCCGAGGCCGAGCGCCGCCATAAAGTCGGTGACAAAGGTGCCGTACTGCTCCACCGAATGTTTCCCGGAGGCGAACGCGGCGGAGCTGCCGAACCCTGGCAGATCCGGCATGATGATGCGCATTTCCGGCAACTGGTCTGCCACGCGGAGCAGGCCGTGGTGATCGCCGCGGAAACCGTGGATGACCAGGATGGTGCGGCTATCAGGTGAGGCCTGGACGGGTTCGTAGGTCCAGTACGCCACGGCGGTGCCGTTAATCACGATGTCGGCGGCCCGGGTGCGGGCCGCCAGCCCGGCGCTGAAGAAGGAGGGCGCAGGGGATGGCTGTTGATCGGCGGTTTTCATGACCCTCGGTCCTAGTTGACGTTGTCGGGGTGGGATCCCGTGCGCTGACCGCGGTCAAGCTCGGCAAGGGCTGCCATGTCGCGGTCTGAAAGTTCAAAGCCAAAGACGTCCAGGTTTTCCCTGATCCGCGATTCGGAGCTTGCCTTCGGAATGGCGATGTTCCCCAGCTGGATGTGCCACCGAAGAATGATCTGGGCCGCTGTCCTGCCGTGTTCGGCGGCCAGGGCCAGGACCACGGGATCCGACAGTACGTGTCCGCGCCCCAGGGGGCTCCAGGCTTCCGTCCGGATGCCCAGGGTGTGGTGTTTGTCCCTGAGTTCGGCCTGCTGGAGCCAAGGGTGCAGTTCAATCTGGTTCACGGCGGGCACCACTTCGGCACTCTCGAGCAGACGGTCCAGGTGCGCGGGCTGGAAGTTGCAGACACCGATGGCCCGGACTTTGCCTTCACGGTAGAGCGTTTCGAGGGCGCGGTAGGTGTCGGTGAACAGATCCCGCTTGGCGCAGGGCCAGTGGATCAGGTACATGTCCACGTAGTCCAGGCCGAGGTTGACCATGGAGGTATCGAAGGCACGGAGGGTTGCGTCGTATCCCTGGTCATCGTTCCAGACCTTCGTGGTGATGAAGACGTCCTCGCGCCGCAGGCCGGGCGAGGACTCCCCGGAGCCGCCGCTTCGGCTTTCGGCATCCATGGCGGGGCCAAGCCCCCGTGCCACGCCGGTTTCGTTGCCGTACATGGCTGCCGTGTCAAAGTGGCGGTATCCGGTGCCGAGGGCCGTGGCCACCAGGCCGGATGCTTCCGCTGCCGGAACTTTGTACAGCCCGAATCCCAACTGGTCGATCAGCACACCGTTGTTGAGGCTGAGCCGGGGTGAGGTTTTCATAGCATTGACTTTACCCATTGGGCCAGGCGACACCGCCAAAGCCCACCAGGCGGCGCGCGGTGGCTTCATCCAGGATCAGGTCGGTGGCTAGGCCAGCGGAGAGGGCGCCCCGCAGACCATTGATCTTGGATGCGCCGGAGACCACGCAGATCCGACGCCGGACCTGGCGCAGCTGGGAGAGCGCCGGACCCGTGGAGCGTTCGTTCAGGACGATGCCGTCAGAGGATCCGTCACGCCGGAAAAAGACCGTGGCAACGTCTCCCACCACATCTGAATGGGCCAGCATCGTGAGGTCGCTTTCATCCAGGTAGCCACCCGCGTAGACGTGGCTCGGGTAGTCGGCGTGCACCGATCCAACGCCGAAGATGGCGATGCTCATCCGAGCCTGCAAGTCCAGGATGCGCTGCACGCTGCGCTCATTCCACATGGCGGTTTTGGTGGCTGCATGGTCGAAGAATGCGGGAACAGGGAACTGCTCCACGCGGGCGCCGTAGGCACTGCCGAAGCGGCGCATGATGTCACTCGCATAGGTGATACCGGTGGTGTGCATGTTGCCGGCGCCGTTCAACTGGACCACCACGGTATCGTGCGTGATCTTGCGCGTGAGGTGCCTGCTGACCGCACTGAGCGTTGAACCCCACGCGACGCCGATGATCGCATTGGAGTCCACCAGCGGGCCGATGGTGCGGGCAGCCTGAATAGCCACGCGGTCCAGGGTTTCCGCCTCGTTCAATGACTCCAGCACCGGAACAACGTGCACGTCTACGTTGTACTCGCGACGGATCATGCTTTCGAGCTCGGGACCCGTATCCAGCGGGTTGCGGATCTGGATCTGGACCAGGCCCGTGTCCCTGGCGGCCGACAGAAGCCGGGAAACCGTGGACCGGGACGTCCGCAGTTCCCGGGCGATCGCGTCCATGGTCAGGTCCTGGAGGTAATACATCTGTGCAGCCCGCAGCGCATCTGAGTGCCGGGAAGGCGTCATTCCGACTCCATTCTGCACGTTTGTGCATAGTGCTTGACTCCATTTTCCATTACTCCAAACAATAGTTGAAGAACGGCGGTGCATCCGGCGGATGCCCGCACGCCAATAAACCCAAGGAGCAGTGTTGGGACTCAAAGATACATTCGGCCACAGCGGAGCCAGGCCCGCCCACAGCACCGTGCCGCGCGCATCGGTGCAGGGTCTGCGGAATCGTCCGTACGCCAAGGTATTGATCATCGGTGGTGGCATCAACGGCGTGGGAACCTTCCGGGACCTCGCCCTGCAGGGAGTGGACGTGGCCCTGGTGGAGCGTGGCGATTACTGCCAGGGTGCCAGCGGTGCGTCCTCCCACATGATTCATGGCGGCATCCGCTACCTGGAAAACGGGGAATTCCGCCTCGTCCGGGAATCCGTGGTGGAACGCAACCGCCTCCTGCGGATCGCACCGCACTATGTGAAGCCCCTCCAGACCACCATCCCGATCTTCAGCACCTTTTCCGGCGTCCTGTCCGCACCGTTGCGGTTCCTCACGCACAAACAGCAGGGCAAGCCCAAAGAGCGCGGCGCCTTCCTGATCAAACTGGGACTGAGCATGTACGACTCGTTCTCCCGGGACGGCGGCTCCGTGCCACGCCACCAGTTTCGCGGACGCAAGCGGGCCCTCGCCGAGCTGCCGCAGCTGCACCCCGGAATCAAATACGCAGCCACTTACTTCGACGCCTCGGTCCACAACCCCGAGCGGCTCACGCTCGATGTGCTCCAGGATGGCGAAAAGGCCGGGCAAGGCAGCGGCGGACCGGGAAGCTCAACAGCCCGGGCGAGCAACTATCTCTCACTTCATTCGCTCGGCGGTGTTGGCGGCGCCGCATTCACTGGCGACGGAACCACTGGTGCAGGAACCGCGCCCACACAGTCCGGCACCACGGTGCAGCTCCGCGACGAATTGACTGGCGAGCTGTTTGATTTCACCGCGGACGTCATCGTCAACACCACCGGCGCCTGGGTGGACCTGACCAACGAAGCCATGGGGGCGGCGTCGGCCTTTATGGGCGGCACGAAGGGATCGCACATTGTTCTGGACCACCCGGTCCTGCTCGAGGCCTGCAAAGGCCGGGAGATCTTCTTTGAGCACACGGACGGCCGGATCGTCCTCATCTATCCCATGGGGGACCGGGTCCTGGTGGGAACCACTGATGTCCTTGCCGACATGACGCAGGACGCAGTGTGCACGGATGAGGAGATCGAGTACTTCTTCAACCTGATCGGCCACGTCTTCCCGGACATCACCGTGCAGCGTGACCAGATCGTCTACACGTTCTCCGGCGTCCGCCCTCTGCCACGCCACGACGCCACCCAGCCGGGGTTTGTCTCGCGCGACTACCGGATTGAACGGCGCACCCCCGCTGCCGGGGCACCCGGCGCAGGAACCGCCGTCGAACTCAGCCTGGTGGGTGGTAAGTGGACCACTTTCCGGGCACTGGCCGAGCACATGGCAAATGATGTGCTTGCCGAGCTGGGAATGGAACGGAAGGTCTCGACGGCGAAACTCGCCATCGGAGGCGGCGCCGGCTTCCCCGAGGATGACGCCGGAATCCAGAAATGGATCAAGGCGCATATGGGCGCCGGCAGGGACGCTGACCGCACCGCCGTCCTGCTGACGCGCTACGGCACGAGGGCAGCCGACGTAGTCGGCTACCTTGATGCCGGCCCGGACAGGCTGCTCCGTTCCACCCGTGAACTCAGCGTCCGGGAGCTGGAGTTCATGGCCCGGAACGAGCAGATCGGGCACCTCATCGATGTCCTGGTCAGGCGTACGTCGCTCGCCTTCCGTGGACTTGTCACCGGAGAACTTCTTGTCGAGGTTGCGGACGTCCTGTCCGCCCCGCTGGGCTGGGATGCCACAGCCAAGACGGACGAGATCAAGCATGCGCGGGAAGTACTGGAGCGATTCCACCGCGTACAGATCCACAGCCTGGTCGTCTAGGCAGACCAGGCTGCAGCCGGGGCGTCAAAGCGCTCCGGCCCAACGGTCCTTCAACCCGCGAAGGACCGAAAACAGAAAATAGAGGAGTCAATGATGTCTCTTGGAATTGTTTTTCTTTCCGAAGTCTTCGGAACGGCGATGCTCACCCTGCTGGGTTGCGGCGTCGTGGCCAACGTGGCCCTTAAGGGCACGAAAGGCAACAGCGGCGGGTTCCTGATGGTGACCTGGGGGTGGGGGATCGCCGTCTTCGCGGGTGTTTTCGTTGCCGCCAAATCCGGCGCCCACCTCAATCCCGCCGTCACGCTGGGCCTACTCGTCAAGGGCAGCAAGGAGTACGCCCCGGACGTCCCGGTAGATGTCGCGTCCACGTTCACCTACTTCGGTGGTGAACTGCTTGGCGCTTTCCTGGGTGCTGTCCTTTGCTGGGTCGCCTACAAGCAGCACTTCGATGCCGAACCCGTGGAAGCCAACAAGCTGGCGACGTTTTCCACCGGTCCAGCCATCCGCTCCACGCCCTGGAACCTGCTCACGGAAATCATCGGCACGTTTGTCCTGGTCTTCGTCATCCTGACGTTCGGCGGGACGCCCTCGGGCCTTGGGCCGCTGGCGGTGGCACTGCTCGTGGTGGGCATCGGCGTATCCCTGGGTGGACCCACGGGTTATGCCATTAATCCGGCCCGCGACCTCGGGCCCCGCATCGCCCACGCAATCCTGCCCATCAAGGGCAAGGGTTCCAGTGACTGGGCCTACTCCTGGATCCCCGTCGTAGGGCCGTTGGTCGGAGGAAGCCTTGCCGGCCTGGTGGCGTTCTGGGTTCCCATGATCATGCCTGCCGTCGCCGGTTAGTAACCATTTCAAACACACACACACAAAATAGAGACAAGGACGTCACCATGAACCAATACGTAATCGCCATCGACCAGGGCACTACCAGCTCCCGCGCCATTATCTTCGACCACAGCGGCAACATAGTTTCGTCGGGACAGATGGAGCACGAGCAGATCTTCCCGCAGGCGGGCTGGGTAGAGCACAACCCTGCCGAGATCTGGAACAACACCCGCGAGGTGATCGCTTCCGCCCTCTCCAAGGCGAACCTGACCCGGCACGATATCGCCGCCGTCGGAATTACCAATCAGCGCGAGACCGCCGTCGTCTGGGACAAGACCACCGGCGAGGCCGTCTACAACGCAATTGTCTGGCAGGATACCCGCACGCAGGACATCGTGGATGAGCTGTCCAAGGACGGCGGCCCGGAGCGGTTCAAGCAGAAGGTGGGGCTGCCGCTGGCCACGTATTTCTCAGGGACAAAGATCAAGTGGATCCTGGACAACGTTGACGGCGCGCGGGCCAAAGCGGAAGCCGGTGACCTGATCTTCGGCAACACCGACGCCTGGGTCCTCTGGAACCTGACGGGCGGGGTGGACGGCGGCGTGCACGTCACGGACGTCACCAACGCCTCCCGCACGTTGTTCATGGACCTGGAGACCCTGACCTGGGACGAGGAGATCCTGGGCATCTTCGGCGTGCCGCTGAGCATGATGCCGGCCATCAAGTCCTCCTCGGAGGTCTACGGCACCGTGCACACCTCTCAGCTGCTGCGCGAAGTTCCCGTGTCAGGCATCCTGGGTGACCAGCAGGCCGCCACGTTCGGGCAGGCGGCGTTCGAGGCCGGTGAAGCCAAGAACACGTACGGCACCGGCTGTTTCCTGATCTTCAACACCGGTGAGGAGATTGTTCACTCGAAGAACGGTCTGCTCACCACGGTCGGGTACAAGCTCGGCGATGCCCCAACGCACTATGCGCTGGAAGGCTCCATCGCGGTCACCGGTTCCCTGATTCAGTGGCTCCGGGACAATTTGGGCATGATCAGCAGCGCGCCGGAGGTGGAAACGCTGGCGGCGGCCGTTGAGGACAACGGCGGCGTCTACATTGTTCCGGCCTTCTCGGGGCTCTTCGCCCCGTACTGGCGTTCGGATGCCCGCGGCGCCATCGTGGGCCTGACCCGGTTCGTCAACAAGAACCACATCGCCCGGGCGGCGCTGGAGGCCACAGCCTTCCAGACCCGCGAGGTGCTGGACGCGGTCAACGCGGATTCCGGCGTTCCGCTCACTGAACTGAAGGTCGACGGCGGCATGGTTGCCAACGACGCGCTGATGCAGTTCCAGGCGGACATCCTGGGCGTTCCGGTGATCCGGCCGAAGGTAGTGGAAACCACCGCGCTGGGCGCCGCCTACGCAGCCGGCCTCGCCGTCGGCTTCTGGAAGGACCTCGGCGAACTCTCGTCCAACTGGTCCGAGGACAAGCGGTGGGAACCGAAGCTGGACCAGGCCGAGCAGGACCGGCAGCTGCGCCTGTGGAGGAAGGCAGTCACCAAATCCATGGACTGGGTTGACGAGGACGTGCGCTAGGCACTCCGAACCGGTATCCGGACAGCAAAGAAGAGGGAGGGTGGCCCGAGGAGTGCCGCCCTCCCTGGTCTGTTCGGGTCAGGACCCCAGGGTCACCAACCCTCCGCCAGCACTGTAGTCAGGGTCCGTCGAGTTGGGCCCGCGGCGTCTTGGCGTAGACGCTTCTGCTGACCGAGTATGCCCGCTCATCCAGTTCCAGCGCTTGGGTGTTGACGGCCGCGAACTGCGCGGCGCCCAGCTTCTTCACTTTCACCAGGTCCATGAATTCCTGGTCGGGACCGCCGACGGCGGTGACTTTCACCAGCCCTGTTCCGGCTGAGTAGAACTTCCGCTGGTGGCCTGCCTCAGGCGGTTCCAGCGGGTTGTATTCATCGATCACCAGTACATCGTCGTAGCAGCCAGTCGGGACGCAGACGTGCTGGTTTTTCTGGAACACTGTCCCGCAGTCAAGGAAGTCAACCTTGGGTGCATAGGCCTGGACATAGTCCGGCGTGCCGGTCCGGGGCCGGCCCTGCATGGCGATGCCGGCCTGGGCCTTGGCAAGCCCGCTGATGAAAGTGCTGGGCGCACCAACGAACTCGCCGTTTTCGTATTCCTCCGGATATTCGCCGAAGAGCCAGACCGTTCCCTTTCCAGTCTGCGCAAAGAAGGCCAGCTCGGATTCCACCAGTTCGCCGTCCGAGTAGTCGCGGTCCCACAGGACACGGGTCTTGACGCCGTCAATTACCTTGGTCAGCCCGGTGACTGTATGGACGACAGTGCGTGTGCTGGTCCCTTCGGCAGAGGTCACGGTCCCCGTCGTCGTGTACTGCATGCCGGGCTTGAGCGGGAACCACTTGTTATCGATCCGCGGGGAAGCCTGGAAATCCGAACGGTCAAAGTTGATCGCGGACCCGGGCCCGCAGAGTTCCGGGGACGGCGGTGCGGCAGCCGCCGTCCCTGCCGACATCACTGTCAGCGATCCGAAGGCCAGCAGTAATGCGGACCCGTATGCCGTAAAACGATGTGCTCGAAAAGCCATCTCACGTGCCTTTCATACTCGTGGGATCTGCTAAACCGCAGGCGCGGGTTCCAGCTCGTGTGCCCCGTGCCGGCGGCCGCGCTTGGCGAACCGCAGGTACAGCGAAGGGACGATGAACAGGTTGACCAGCGTTGACGTGACCAGCCCGCCCAGGATCACCACGGCCATGGGATGCTCGATCTCGTGGCCCGGGATGTTCCCCATCACCACCAGCGGCACCAGGGCCAAGGCAGTAGCCAGTGTGGTCATGAGGATCGGCGACAAGCGCTCTGCAGCCCCCCGAAGCACCAGCGCAGGTCCGAAGGGCATGCCCTCGTACTGCTCCAGGTGCTGGCAGTGGTTGATGAGCAGGATGCCATTGCGTGCCGCGATCCCCATGAGTGTCAGGAAACCAACCAGCGAACCGAGGGACAGGATTCCGCCGCTGAGGTGGGCGGCGATCACCCCGCCCACGAGAGCCACCGGCAGGGTCAGGATGGCCAGGGTGGCCAACCGCCAACTCTTGAAAGCAGCCTGCAGGAGAAGGAAGACGACGATGACCGCGCCAATGGAGTAGAGCAGCAGCCGTTGGGATGCCGCCTGGCGTTCGGCGTATTCGCCGAGGACAACCGCGCTGTAGCCGACCGGGAACTGAACAGATTCCATACCGGAATTGAGCTTCTCCACGACCTTCGCCAGATCACCTTCCTTGACGTTGGCGCTGACGTCGATGCGCCTGGACCCCTCCGAACGCTCAATGACATTGGGCGTGGGCTTGACCGAAATCGTGGCCACATCAGCCATCCGTATCTTTTGCCCGCTCGGCGTATCGAGGGGAAGACTCTCAATGTTCGTGACACTCGTCCGGGCCTCCGGCGGGCTCCACACCTGGACGTCGTAGGCCTTCCCGTCCCGGTAGATGTCGCCGACCTCTTCACCGGCAACGAAGGTCGCCGCGGCACGCCGCACGTCGCCCGGTTTCAACCCGTAGCGGTTCGCCGCCTCCAGGTTCACCTCCACATCGATCTGCGGGATGTTGGCCTGGAGGGCAACCTTCGCGCCGATAGCTCCGTCAATGCCGCCCAGAATGGTCTTGATCTTGTCAGCCTCCTGGCGCAGCGTCGCCAGATCGTCCCCGTACACACGGACAACGACGGCATAACCGGTTCCGGTGAGTACCTCGCGGATGCGTTCCTTGAGGTACGTCTGCACGTCCCGTTGGATTCCGGGGTACCCGTCCACCACTGCCGAGACTGCTGCCAGGGTTTCGTCATAATCCACCCCGGGGTCAATGCTGATCCAGTTCTCGCCGAAGTAGACGCCCACCACCTCATCGGCGTTGAATGCCTGTCCCGTGTGTGACCCGCAGTTGTTTACTCCGGGGATGGTCATGAGTTCCCTGCAGGCCAACTGGCTGACGCGGACTTCCTCGGCGTTGGACGTGCCAGGCTGCGTGAGCCAGTGCATGAGGAAATCACGCTCCTTGAAAGACGGGAGCAACGATTGGCCCAGCAGCGGTGCCGCAACAATGCCGACGACGCCAACGGCTGCCAGGGTCAGGTAACCGGGCACAGGACGGCGGACAATGGGCCGGAGCGCGTTGGCGTACCAGCGTTTCAGGACCCTGACCACGGGCGGATCCCGGTCCTCCAGCTTGGCATTTCGCAGGACGATGTAGGCCATTGCCGGCGTGACCGTCAGCGCCACGAGCATGGACGCGATTACCGAGAGGGTGTATGAGGTGGCCAGCGGCCGGAAGAACGCCCCGGTCAGCCCGTCCAGGAAGAAGATCGGAACTGTGGCGGCGACGATGATCAGCGTGGCGTACACAATCGGTCCGCGGACCTCAAGCGAGGCGTTGACCACCACCCTGGCGGTGCTTCCGGGCGCTCCGCTGGCCCTGTGGTGCCGGAGCCGTCTGACGATATTCTCGACGTCGATGATGGCATCGTCCACCACCACTCCGACGGCGATCACCAGCCCCGCAAGCACCATGGTGTTGATCGTGCCGCCGGTCCAATACAACACGAGGGCCGCCGCCACCAGTGACAACGGGATGGCCAGCACGCTGACCAATGCCGTCCGCCACTGGAAGAGGAAGACGCTCAACACCAGGATGACCAGTAGACATCCGAGCAGCAGGGCGACGCCCAGGTTGTCGAGGGATTCCTCAATGAAGGTTGCCGGCCGGAAGATGGCCGTGTCCACAGCGATTCCGGTCAGGCCGGGTTCGAGCTGCTTCATGGCCTCTTCAACCCCCCGCGTCACTTCGAGGGTGTTGCCCCAAGGCAGTTTTTCCACGATCAGCATCAGACCCGGTCCGCCGTTAATGACGGCGTCACCGATCAGCTGCTGGTGGTCCTCCACCACATTTGCCACGTCGCCCAGCTGGAGCGGGGGCTGTCCCTCACGATCCTCCAGTGCCACCTTCGCGAGGTCCGCAGGTGTGGCGATGGGTTGGACATGCCTGATCCCGATTGTCTGGCTGGGTGTGTCCAGGGAACCTCCGGTGCCGATCATGGCACCGGAGGAATACTGGAGCAATCCGGCGTCGAGGGCGTTGGCGGTGGTACTCATGACGGTTTCCAGGCTGACCCTGTTTGCTGCCAGCTTGGCCGGGTCAGCCTGGACCTGAAGCATCTGGAGACGTTCGCCCCAGATTGCCACGTTTGCCACGCCGGGAACGCGGAGCAGATGGGCCCTGATGTTCCAGTAGGAGATCATTGACATCTCGATCAAGGACCGGGTGTCGGAGGACAATCCGATCTTCATCACCCGGCTGGTCGAGGACAGGGGCTGCAGCATGACCGGCGGCGCCGCCCAGGTGGGCAGCGTCGGAATGACCGTCGCCATCCGTTCGGACACAAGCTGTCGGGCAGTGAGCAGATCCGTGCCGTTCTCGAATTCCATCACAATCGAAGACAGCTGCGGTACCGACTTGGATCGCATGTGGTGGAGGCCGTCGATGCCGTTGAAGGCTTCTTCCATAGGAACCGAAACGAGTTCTTCCACCTCAGCGGCGGTAAGTCCCAGGCATGCTGTCTGGACCTCCACTTTAGGCGGCGCAAATTCAGGGAACACGTCCACCGAGGCACTGCTGAGCTGGGCGCCGCCCACCATCATCAGCGCCGCCGCCATCGCAATGATGATCGATCTGAACCTTAGGCTTGCCGCGACTATCCGGCGCATGTCATTTGCCCGTAACGAACTCTGCGCCGAACAACTCAGCCGCGGCTACAGTTACCACTGGCGTTCCCACGGCTGGGCCGATGCTGGCCGTGACCGCTCCCGCTTCGATTTTGGTCACGGTGACGGACTGGCGCTCATACACCCGTGGCTCGGCGTTGATGTAGACCCAGGTATTCCCCTGCGGGTCGTACAGCAGCGCTGCGTAAGGGAACAGGAGGCCTGCGCCCCCCGGACCCGGTTTGACCGTGTCAGTTTGCAGCTCCAGCCGTTCAATAGCCCGCTGGCTCAGTGTGATGCGTGCAATGCCGGTGGTGGCATTCTTTTCCACCGTGGCAGGCGCTTCAGAAACGGATTCTGCCAGGGCTGCGGGTTGCGCACAGGCGGGCAGTGAAAACAGCAGTGCTGCACAGACAGCGGCCGCCACGGGCAGGCGCCCCAGGGTCCTTTTGCTGGTCATGATACTTCCACCTTTTCGGGCATAACGGGGGTGACTGGAACTTCCGATTCGTAGACCTCTGACCACTCTTCCGGCTCGGTGCGGGGACCGAACCAGAGCGTGAGCAGCGGGAGCACAAACAGCCCCACGAGCGTTGTGGTCACGAGCCCGCCGGCAATGATCAGCAGCATGGGCACGATTAGGGTCTGGCCTACCGTGCCGCCGAGGAACGCGGGCGGTATCAGCACGAGGAACGTAATGAGGGCGGATTTCAGGATCGGCGATATCCGGTCCCGGGCCGCCGTCATGACCACGTCAGTGCGTGACATCTGTTCGGATTCCCGCCAGAGTTCGTCAACACGCGCGGACAGGAGCGCCGCATTACGTGCAGCGATGGCCACCACGGCCGCAAACGCAGTCAGCGACAGCCAGGACAGAGACTCCGCCCCGAACCATGCGGCGACCGCTGCTCCCGCCATCGCGGCGGGAAGCGTCAGGAAGACGGCGAGGGCAAGCTTCCAGCTCCGCACTGCAGTCTGAAGCAGAAGCAGCACAGCCAGGATGGCCGCGATTCCGAGTCCATGAACCAGGGTGTCTGCGGCCTGCATCTGGCTGTATTTCGTGGGGATCTCGGCGTGGTATTCGAGCGGGAACTGGATTTGTTGGATGGCCGCCTCGATGTCCCGCTGGATATCTGCCAGCGGGCGTCCGCTGACGTCAGCCACAACGTCGATTCGCCGCGAGGTGTCATCGTGCTGGATAACAACTTCGCTGGGGACCATGCGAACGTCGGCGACCTGGCCCAGTTGGACGTGGCCGCCATTAGGAGCGTCAAGGAGCAGCTCACGGATGCTGGTCAGGTCATCCCGGACGCCAACCGCGCCGCGAACAACCACTTCGAACACCTTCTGCTCCTCAAAGAGGTTCCCGACGACGATGCCCTGCATAAGTGTCGCAGCGGCGCGCCTCGCGTCACCGGGCTTGATGCCGAACTTTTGGGCAGCTTCGAGGTTGACCTGGACCTCTACGATCGGGGTCATGGCAGCAGCGTCGATGGTCGGGTTGTTCACACCGTCAATCTTCTGAAGGGCCTGGCGGACCTCTTCTGCCTTTTCACGCAGCACCGGCATTTCCGTTCCGTAGACCCGGACCGCGAAGCCCGGTTCCAGGCTGGAGCGCATGTCGCCGACGGTCTGTTGCGAGTAGTTCAGCACGTTGTGCGCGATGCCCGGGTAACCCTGGACCACGTCCCGTACCGCCTGCTCCGTTTCGCCGAAGTTGGCGTCCCGTGCGATCGACACCCACAGCTCAGCAGAGCTGTTGCCGACCACTTGATCCGCAGAGATGGCGCGTCCCACATGCCCGCCGACTCCCGAAATTCCCGGGAGCGCCCTGAGTTCATCGGAGGCCAGGGCAGCGATCCTCCGGACTTCGTCATTGGAAGTCCCGGCCATGGTGTCCCACTGCACCAACAGGGTCCTGTCGGGCATGGCGGGAACGAGGGGCCGGTTGCCTGCCAGCTGCGAGCCGGCAGCGACGCCAAAGATCCCCACGACCACGATGGCCACGATCGCCAGGGGCTTCCGGGAGTTGACCCCGCCCAGTGCTCGGTCGTAGTACGCCTTCCCACGTCCGACGGCGGGAAGTTCCCTGTCGGTCGCGGTCTTGGACGGAAGGAGGAAAAACGCCAATACCGGTGTGACGGACAAGCCTACGATCAGGGCGGCGGCCAGCGTCAGCGCCAACGACCAGAAAAGCGGCGAAAGGAACGAGGCGCCTACTCCAGTCACGAAGAGCGTCGGAATGAGGACAACCACCATCATCAGCGATGCGTGGAACAGCGGTGTGCGGACCCCGCGGACAATGTAGCTGCTGCGCGACCTCGGGGTAGCCTCGGCGTCCGTCGCCTCGCGGACGGCGCGCTGTCGTCGGTGGGCTTGGATTTCTTCCACGATGTCGCCCACGATCACGGACGTGCCTAGTAGAACTCCCATCAGGACGGTGACGTTGAGTGTTGCGTTTTGGGCGAACAGCACCACCGACGCCGTCGTGACGGTAGCGGCGATGGCCACGAGTGCGATCACGGCGACCCGCCACGACCGGAACAGCAGCCAAAACAGTGCTACCGCAATCAGCAGGCTGATCAGGAGCGCCAGGCCGAGGCCGTTGACGGAGTCCTGAACACCGGTCGCAGGCCGGAAGACGGAGGTATCGATCTGGACCCCCGTGAGGCCCGGCTCCATGTCCTTGAGGGCCGCCTCAACATCACGGGTGACCTCCAGGGCGCTGGTGCCGGGGAACTTCTCGATCACCAGCATCAGGCCAGCGTCCGCCCCGACAACGGCGTCACCGATCAGCGGCTGGTGGTCTTCCTTGACCTGGGCAATGTCGCCCAGGAGCAACTGCGGGTCCGTCTCCTCCACGCTGACCTTGGCCAGGTCGGCCGGCGTGCGGATGGGAAGGACGTGCTGGATGCCAAGGCGCTGGTTGGGCGACTCCACGAAACCGCCGGTCCCGGGCGTCGAAGCCTCCAGGAAGCTCAACGGTGAAACCCAGACCGCGTTACCTGTGGTCTTAACAAGCTGCTCAAGGGTAATGCCTTTGTCGCGCAGTTGCGTCGGAGTGACCTCAACCTGCAGCTGTTGTTCGCGTTGGCCCCAGATGGACACGTTCGCCACGCCCGGGATACCAATCAGCCGCGGTTTGATTTTCCATCTGGCCAGGACCGACATCTCAATGCCGGAGAGCTCCTTGGAGTCCATCCTGACCATCAGCACGCGGCTGGTGGAGGACATGGGCTGCATAATGAGCGGCGGCGATGAGACGTTAGGCAGCGCGTGCGCCTGCGTCATTCTTTCCGCGACCAACTGGCGTGCGCGCAGGAGGTCCGTGCCGGGCTCGAAGACCAGTTCGATGGACGACAGCCCCGGGACGGATTTCGAGCGGATCTCGTCCAGCCAGGCGACCCCATTGAGGAGGTCTGCCTCCATCGGTGCGGTGATAAGCTGCTCAACTTCAACCGCGGAGAGGCCTAGGGCCTCAGTTTGGATCTCTACCTGCGCGGGGGCGAACTCCGGCATGGTGTCCACGGCCATATGTGGAACGTTCACGATGCCAAAAGTAATAAGGCCCGCCGCAAGGGCGAGAACCAAGATTCGGAACTGCATGCTGAACCGGGTAACCCAGCCAAACATGGCTAGAGTCTCGCTGGTTCTTTGCAGGCGTGAAAGTATTGCAGTCCTTCACAACGTTGTGCGGGACATAAACGCCAAGAATACATATCAGGCTCCTCGACCTGAGACCGTCTAGTTTCCCCACAGACTTGACAATACTGTGTGCCGATTTCCCCCCCATGGCTAGGGTGGGATCTACCCCCTGAGCCACCGCTCACTAGGGGTTTCTTTGGCGAAGGGCTCAGGGGTACCTAATGGGCCCGTCGGCACTGTCCGCTTCGACGGTGCTGTGGCCCTGGCTACGAGGATCTCGCCGGTCTGGAACTGGAGAAATCCTCGGGGCCGTCGCCCACCCGCACGCGCCCCTGCGCCCGGTTTAGTGGCAGCCGGCTGCCCGCCCAAGTACACGCGGGCCGGGCAGCGCCCTGCCGGGGGCCTTCAGCCTGGGCCTGCCCACCTGCAGTGGGTAGGCTAAAGTAGTCCTATGCGTGAGATCCTTCTGCTTAGCTAGCCGCCCGGTGTCCGGAAACAACCGGATTGCCGCGCGGCTGCCCCTCCATGGAGAGGGGCTTTTGTGTGTCCGGGCATGTTTCCGGGCCGGCAGCAGAGGGGATCAGACCGTTGTGGCAGCACCGATGCCACAACAGAACAGAAGAGGGCAGCAGTGAGCGTTCAGCCGGAGACAGAGACCGGAACAGCAGCAGTGGCAGCGGTAGCACCCGAAGAGGGTGCCTACAGCTTCGCGGCGATGGAGGCCAAGTGGCCGCAGGTGTGGGAAGACCTTAAGGTTTTCACGCCTGTGGATGATGGTTCCCGCGAGCGCCGCTACGTGCTGGACATGTTCCCGTACCCCTCAGGTGACCTGCACATGGGCCACGCCGAGGCTTTTGCCATGGGCGATGTTGTGGCCCGGTACCTGCGGCAAAAGGGCTTCGACGTCCTGCACCCGATCGGCTGGGACTCCTTCGGCCTGCCGGCGGAAAACGCCGCCATCAAGCGCAATGCCCACCCGAGCGAGTGGACCTACGCCAATATCGACACCCAGGCTGCGTCGTTCAAGCGGTACGCGATCTCTGCGGACTGGTCCCGGCGGGTGCACACCTCGGACCCCGAGTACTACCGCTGGACCCAGTGGCTGTTCAAGCGCTTCTACGAGCGGGGCCTGGCATACCGCAAGGACTCCCCGGTCAACTGGTGCCCCAAGGACCAGACCGTCTTGGCCAATGAACAGGTGGTCAACGGTGCCTGCGAACGCTGCGGCACCCCCGTCACCAAGAAGTCCCTGAACCAGTGGTACTTCAAGATCACCGAGTACGCTGACCGGCTGCTCGATGACATGGACGAGCTGCGCGGCCACTGGCCCGAGCGGGTTCTGGCGATGCAGAAGAACTGGATCGGCCGCTCCGAAGGTGCCCACGTCAACTTTGTGATCGAGGCCGTCGGCGGCAAGCCCGCCAAGGACGTCACCGTCTTCACCACCCGCCCGGACACGCTGTACGGCGCCACGTTCTTTGTTGTCGCAGCCGACGCGCCGATCGCCGTCGAACTCGTCACCGAGGAGCACGCCGCGGCCTTGGACGCCTACCGCGAACAGGTCAAGGCACTCACCGAAATCGAACGCCAGTCCACCGAACGCGAAAAGACGGGCATCTTCACCGGCCGCTACGCGGTCAACCCGTTGAACGGCGAAAAACTGCCGGTCTGGGCAGCAGACTACGTCCTGGCGGACTACGGCACCGGCGCCATCATGGCCGTCCCCGCGCACGACCAGCGCGACCTCGATTTCGCCAAGACGTTCGACCTTTCCGTCCGCGCCGTGCTGGATACGGGCGAGGACGATCCCGCGGTTTCCGGCAAGGCCACCTCGGGGGAGGGCACACTCATCAACTCGGGCGTTCTTGATGGATTGCCGAAGGCAGAGGCGATCCCGGCTGCCATTGACATCCTGGCGAAGCAGGGCACCGGCGAGAAGTTCGTGAACTTCCGCCTGCGTGACTGGCTGCTGAGCCGCCAGCGTTTCTGGGGCACGCCTATCCCGATCATCCACTGCCCTGCCTGCGGCGAGGTTCCCGTCCCCGACGAGCAGCTGCCCGTCAGGCTGCCGGCGGACCTGCGTGGCGAGGACCTGTCCCCGAAGGGCACGTCACCGCTGGCCGCCGCCGAGGCGTGGGTCAACGTTGAGTGCCCCAACTGCCATGGGCCGGCAAAGCGCGATACCGACACCATGGACACGTTTGTGGACTCGTCCTGGTACTTCCTGCGGTTTGTCTCGCCGCAGTACACCGAGGGTCCGTTCGACCCGGCGAAGATCAACGAGTGGATGCCCGTGGGGCAGTATGTGGGCGGCGTGGAGCACGCCATCCTGCACCTGCTGTACGCCCGCTTCTTTACCAAGGTCATCCATGACCTCGGCATGATCGACGCCGACGAACCCTTCAGCGCGCTGCTGAACCAGGGCCAGGTCCTCAACGGGGGCAAAGCCATGAGTAAGTCGCTGGGCAACGGCGTTGACCTCAGTGAGCAGCTGGACAAGTACGGCGTGGACGCCGTTCGTTTGACCATGATCTTCGCGTCCCCGCCGGAGGACGACGTCGACTGGGCGGACGTTTCGCCTTCGGGCTCCGCAAAGTTCCTGGCCCGTGCCTGGCGCCTGGCGCAGGACGTCACCAGCGAGCCTGGCGCCGATGTGACCGCCGGTGACCGTGCCTTGCGCTCCGTCACGCACCGCACCATCGCGGACGCCGCCGCGCTGCTGGACACCAACAAGTTCAACGTGGTAGTGGCCAAGCTGATGGAGCTGGTCAACGCAACACGCAAAACCATAGATGCAGCCGCCGGCGCCGGCGGGGCGGATCCTGCCGTCCGGGAGGCGGCGGAAGCCGTCGCCGTCATCCTGAGCCTCTTCGCGCCGTACACCGCGGAGGACATGTGGAACGTCCTGGGTCACCCGGCTTCCGTGGCGAACGCCGGCTGGCCGGTGCACGACGAAGCGCTGCTGGTCCAGGAGACGGTCACCGCGGTGGTCCAGGTCCAGGGCAAGGTCCGTGACCGCCTCGAAGTCTCGCCCGGGATCGGCGAAGACGAACTGCGGGAACTGGCGCTGGCCAGCGAAAACGTCCAGCGCGCGCTCGACGGCCGTGGCATCCGCACGGTGATCGTGCGAGCGCCTAAACTGGTCAACATCGTCCCGGCCTAGTCCGGGGCACCGGCCGCCGGGCCCAACCGGCGGCCGGCCCTAAACCAGGAGGCGCCCCTTGCCCGACCGTGACGCCGCTGCGTGGCTCTGGCTTCGGGAGCGACTGGCTGCCCTCCGTCCCGCGCCGCGCCAGGGCACGCCACTGCCGGCAGCCCCGGCGGCGCCCGCCGTCGTCGTCCGTACCGCGGTGGTGACCGATTCTGCCTCAGCTCTGCCGGCCGACTGGGTGCATGCCTGTGCAGGGGACGGACGCCTGACTGTCATCCCGATGCCTGTTATGGTGGGCGCGGAAATCTACGGCGAGGGCGAAGACGACATCACCGAAACCATTGCGCTGGCACTCGCCAGTGGAACGTCGGTCAAGACGTCCCGCCCGTCACCCGGACAGTTTGAACAGGTCTTCCTGGCCGCCGAACGCCTGGGCTACGAAAGCGTGGTCTCCATCCATATTTCCGGTGGCTTGTCCGGGACCGCGGATGCGGCCCGGCTGGCGGCCAGCCGGGTGACCATCCCCGTGGAAATCCTCGACTCCGGTACTGTGGGCATGGCCCTGGGCATGGGTGTGCAGGCAGCGGTTGCAGCAGCCGCCGAAGGGCGTGACGCCACAGCAGTAGCCGCCGCGGCGGCGGAGCAGTTCGCGCGAACCAAGGTCTATTTCTACGTGCCCAGCCTTGAACAGCTCCGCCGGGGCGGGCGGATCGGCGCGGCCGCGTCGCTGCTGGGGACCATGTTCGCCATCAAACCCATCCTTGCCGTCGACGACGGAAAGATCGTGCCGCTGGAAAAGGTCAGATCGGCTGCAAAGGCCGTCGCCCGGCTCGAGGAGCTGGCCGCCGCGGACGCCGCGTCGCGCCCTCGCGGCCAGGCCCGCCTCGCCGTCCACCACTTCGGGAATCCGGCTGAGGCAGAAGCTTTGGCAGCCAGGCTGTCCGCGGACCTGCCAAGCTGTCCGCCAGCCCAGATCAGCTCCCTGCCCGCCGTCCTGGCAGCCCACGCGGGACTTGGCGTGCTCGCGGTGATCGTGGGGCAGAGCGGCCCAACTGCGGGGAGCTCGGAGCCGGAGCTCCCCGCAGTTTCCACATAGCGGTTTCCACATAGGGCAGGCCCGGCCTGTCACCGGCGGCGTTGTATCCCTAGCGTTGGGAGCATGTCACGCCGGGACGCTGGAGCAGCACGCCAGGGGGCCCGGCATGCCCGGGACCGGCTGCAGTCTACGCTCGGAGCCGGCCCGGGGCTTCTGCTCACCGACAGCGGCGAAAAGGTCTTTGAGTACGACGGCGGTGCTCACGTTTCCGGTGACGCCTCCGCTTCGGGGGCTGCTGATGAGTCCCCTCCCGGTACCGGTAAGACGGGACCGGCCCTGAGATGGCGGGTTGGCGTGCGGGTCGCCCTGCTCATCGCCGCACTCGCGGTGCTGGGCGGCGCCTGGTTCTGGTCACAGGTTGCTGACGGTCAGCCCGAAGTCATGCCACTGAGTGACATCTCCGCCCAGGGCAGCCTGCCCGCGGGGGAAAGAACCCAAGGCCAGGAGCCCCCCGGGGCAGGGCCGCCTGAACTGCCCGCGGAAAGTCCACAGGCCGGCATTGTCATCATCCATGTGGCCGGCGCCGTTGCCGTGCCCGGGGTAGTGCAGTTGCCCGCCGGCAGCCGGGTTCACCAGGCGGTCGCCGCGGCAGGCGGCGGCGCACCCTCAGCCGACCTGAACCGCCTCAACCTTGCTGCCGTGCTGACGGACGGACAGAAGCTCTACGTTCCCCAGGCCGGCGAAGAAATCCCCGCCGGTTCTTCCGGCCCACTCGGGGAATCGGGGGAGGGGACTGGCAGCGGTGGGACCGCGTCAGCAGGAGGAAAGGTCAACCTCAACACAGCAGGCGTCGAAGAACTGGACGCCCTGCCGAAGGTTGGGCCCGTGCTGGCGCAGCGGATCGTGGACTGGCGCAAGGAACACGGCCCGTTCAAATCGATCGAGGAGCTCGACGCCGTGGACGGCGTGGGTCCAAAGATGCTCGAGACACTCCTTCCCCTGGTAGGCGTCTGAGATGGCCAGGCGCAGCCCGTGGAGCCGCTTTGTTGACTCAGCCGTGCAGGACCAAGGGGCTCCCGCAGCCCACCCGGCTCTCGTGGACACGCCCGCCGGGGCTACACGCGCCGGGGTCCAGGCCGGTGGGCTGAAGGTCCGCAGGCTGGGCGAACGCGTCGGGACGAAACTCCGGGGCCAGGAGCCAGCGAAGTCACCAACGGACGCGCCGCGCCGGCGTACCGACGTCAGGCTGGCACTGCCCGCCTTCCTCGTCTGGAGTGCCGCCGTCGCCGGCGTCTGGCTTACCCCTGTGGGATTGGTGGGGCTGTGCTGCGGCTTGGTGCTGCTGGCCACGTTCCTGTTGATCCGGGCCTCTCGCGGCCGGGGGCTGGTGGCAGGCCGGCGGAGCTTTCTTATGACCACCGCGGTTGCCTTGGTGCTGGCCGCGACCGCCGCGGCCCATTCGGCAGTCTCCTCGTCGCAACGCAACGATGGGCCGCTTGCCGAAGCTGTCGCCGACGGGAATTCTGTGGTGGCCATCCTGGAAGTCACCGGATCCCCGCGGGCCATGACAGTTCCGGGAACTTCGGGGCCGCCCGCACGATGGTCGGTATCGGCGCAGACGGAGGAGGTCACCGTCAGCAGCCGGGTCATACGCACGCGTGCCCGGGTGGTGGTCATGGGCGGCAAGGGCTGGGGAGATTTGGTGCCCGGCCAGGTGGTCCGGACGGCCGGCAAGCTGAAGCCACCGGACGCGGGCCAGCAGGAAACAGCTGTCCTGTCGGCCTCCCTGCCACCCCGTGCCGGCTCCGGCACCGACAGCAGCGCCGGAGCCGATGATGCCGACGCCCCGGGCTGGCAGCTCGTAGCGAAGGACCTGCGCGTCCGGTATGTCTCCGCTGCGTCCTTCCTTGCCGCTGATCCGGCCGGTCTCCTCCCGGGCATGGTCACCGGAGATTCCAGCGCCCTGGACGAAGGGCTCAATGCGGCGATGAAAACGGTGGGCATGACCCACCTGACCGCGGTCAGCGGAGCCAACTGCAGCCTGGTCCTGGGTGCACTGCTGATCGCTGCACGCAGCCTCCGCCTGCACCGGCTCCCCGCGGCAGGACTGGCGCTGACCGGCCTGGCAATGTTTGTGGTGCTCGTGGGCCCGGACGCCAGCGTACTGCGCGCCGCGCTGATGGGGTCAATCGCCGTGGCATCGCTGGCAGGCGGCCGGACGGGCCGCGGACTCAGTTTCCTCTGCCTCGCCGTGATGGGCCTGCTCCTGATCGACCCCGGCCTCGGTACCAGCTTTGGGTTCCTCTTGTCAGTACTCGCAACCCTGGGCATCATCGTCCTGGGTCGACGGATGATTGACTGGACCCCGCCAGTTGTTCCACGCTGGGCAGCCGCGGCCTGGGCCGTCCCGCTGTCCGCGCAGTTGCTGTGCGGCCCGGTGATTGTGCTCCTGCAGCCCCAGTTTTCCACGTACTCGCTGCTTGCAAACCTAATGGCAGCCCCGCTGGTAGCACCGGTGACATTGCTGGGAACGGCAGCTGTCCCACTGGTGGTTGCCGCACCGTGGCTGGCCACCATCCTGATCGCCGTGGCAGGCACTTTCAGCGCCGGAGTGGCAGGAACCGCGCGGATCACGGCCGGATTGCCGGGGGCTGCGCTGCCCTGGCCCGAGGGCCCGTTCGGACTCCTGACCATGGTGCTGCTCTCCCTGCTGACCTTTGCCGGTGTGTGGCTTGCCGTCCGGCCGCGTCAGGTGTTCCCGTGGGTCCTGGCAGTGCACGCCCGGACGGAATCGGTGTTGGACCTCCTGGAACGGCACCTGGGGGCCCCGTTGTCCAGGCGCTGGCCGGACCGGCGCGGGCCAGGCCAGCGTGGCCCCGGCTTGGTGGCGGCGGCCCACCGTGGCAGGCTTAGACACTGCACCAGAATTTCCGGGAGGAATCCACAATGGCCGCAGCCCAGACCACACGAACCAGGACTCCGGCGTCCAACACGGCCACCTGGCGGGACGTGACGCCTGCCGAAATCGTCCTGGTGGGCGGACCGGAGGAATACCTCGGCATCCGTGCCATGGACCATATCCGCGCCCAGGTGCGCACGGCGTTCCCGGACGTGGAAGTCAGCCGCCTCACGGCCGGCACCTACGAAGCCGGGACCCTAGCCATGAACGTCAGCCCCTCACTCTTCGGTGAGCGCAAACTGATCGAAGTCGAAGGCGTTGAAGGCATGAACGATGCCTTCCTGGCCGACGCCCTGACCTACCTGGCCCGCCCGGAACCGGACGCGGTCCTCGTCCTGCGCCACGCCGGGGGAGTCCGCGGCAAGAAGCTCCTCGATGCCGTCAAAGCGGGCGGTTGGCCGGTAGTGGACTGCCAGCCACTCAAGAAAGATGCGGATAAGGCCACCTTCGTGGCAACTGAATTCAGGGCCGCAGGACGCAAGATCAGCTCGGACGCCGTACAGACGCTGGTCAATGCCGTCGGCGCCAACCTTTCGGAGCTCGCGGCGGCGTGCAGCCAACTGATCGCGGATGCCACGGGAGCAGTGACCCCGGAGATGGTGGACCGCTACTACGGCGGCCGGATCGAGGCCACGGCCTTCAAGGTCGCGGACGCAGCCATGGCCGGAAACGGGCCAGTAGCGCTCTCCACCCTTCGTCACGCGCTTGCCACTGGAGCCGATCCGGTTCCGCTGGTGGCGGCGCTGGCGGCCAAGCTGCGGACGGTGGCGAAAGTTGCCGGCGCCCAGGGGTCCCCGGCGCAGATCGCCCGGGAACTGGGCATGCAGCCCTGGCTTGTGGAGCAGGCCCAGCGCGATGTGCGCCGTTGGACCCCGGAGGGCCTGGTCCGCTCCATCCAGGCCACCGCCGAGGCCGACGCCCAGGTAAAGGGCCTTTCGCGCGATCCCGTCTATGCCGTTGAACATGCGGTGACCGTCATCGCAACCTCTGTGCGCGGGCACTGACTGACTTCAGCTGATCGCGGCTGCTGTTGGTGGCTCTGGGGCAGAGACGCTGACGGCTTAAAGATGTGTGGCCGGCACCCATCGGGTGCCGGCCACAATCATCAGTTCAGGTGAACTGGAAACCTTACAGCGCGTTGACCTTCTTGGAGATGGCCGACTTGCGGTTTGCTGCGTTGTTCTTGTGCAGAACACCCTTGCTGACAGCCTTGTCCAGCTTGCGGCCGGCAACAAGCAGGGCAGCGGCAGCTGCATCCTTGTCGGTGGACTCAACGGCGGTGTTGACGGCGCGGATGGCCGTCTTCAGCTCAGACTTGACTGCGTTGTTGCGCAGGCGGGCCTTCTCGTTGGTAAGGATGCGCTTCTTCTGGGACTTGATATTAGCCACGTGTGAACTCTCTTTTTAATGCGGAAATGGTCTAGAGGGCTTTCAGATTGGCCATTGACTGAGCGGCGTGGGGATACCTATGGCGGCCAACCATCAGTGGCCGTCGACCTGCACGGACACACAGCTATATAGAATAGCAGACCCCCCGGAAGCTGGCCATTTGGCGGGCTATTTCCAGCCGTGTCGCCGCCGGATACCTGCAGCCACCAGATCGAAGCGTTTCCGGTCCAGAACAGCACCTTCGCGCCGGATGGCGTCCGGGCTGACCTGAAGGATCCGCCCAAGGTTCGCCTCGCTGGGCCGCCGCTGGCGGTCCCAGCTGCCGGTCCCGATGTCCACGTACTCTCCGGTCCGGTTGCCGGCCTGGTCGTGGTCCTTGCTGGTGAGCATCACGCCCAGCAGGTACCGCCCGTTCTTTCCCACCAGCAGAACAGGACGGTCTTTACCCCGGCCGTGGTCCTCTTCATATGGAACCCACGCCCACACAATCTCGCCGGGGTCGGGACTGCCATCGGGCTGCGGGGCGTACCGGATGGCTGCTGTGCCGTTGAAGTCGCCAGGATAGGCGCCGGGCGTGGCCGGCTTGGAAGTCGGTGCGTGGCGGGCCGGCGTGGGCGTGGCCGGTCCGGCAGATCCGGTTGGACCTGAACGGAACTTCTGCAGGAACCTGACGGATATCCGGACGGCGTTGGCCAAGGAGCGGAGGTTGATAGGCATGGGGCAAGACTATCTCCGGGCCCTGGTACCGGTTTGACCTGAATGCAATACGATGCGCCCGGACGTGGGAGACTGGAAGTTCCAAATGTGCGGTACAGCCGCAGGGTGCCTTCGGTGCGTCCTGGCGGTGGCCGCGTGAATGCCAACAGTAAGGACCCTGCGTGTCTCCCATGGCCCGCACCGCCCCGGTGCCCGCCGCGACAGATCCGGCCATCATTCGGAATTTCTGCATCATCGCGCACATTGACCACGGCAAGTCCACCTTGGCCGACCGCATGCTGCAGTACACCGGGGTGGTTAAGTCCCGCGATATGAAGGCCCAGTACCTGGACCGCATGGACATTGAGCGCGAACGCGGCATCACGATTAAGTCCCAGGCGGTCCGTATGCCCTGGGAGCTCGACGGCACCAGCTACGCGCTGAACATGATCGACACGCCCGGCCACGTGGACTTCACCTACGAGGTGTCCCGTTCGCTGGCCGCCTGCGAAGGTGCAGTGCTGCTCGTTGACGCGGCGCAGGGCATCGAGGCCCAGACCCTCGCGAACCTGTACCTGGCGATGGAAAACAACCTCACCATCATCCCGGTGCTGAACAAGATCGACCTCCCGGCAGCCCAGCCTGAGAAGTACGCGGCCGAACTAGCCAGCCTGATCGGCGGCGACCCCGACGACGTGCTCCGCGTCTCCGGCAAGACCGGCATGGGCGTCGAGGTCCTGCTGGACAAAATCGTCCGTGACCTGCCGGCCCCCGTGGGTGACCCGAATGCCCCCGCGCGCGCCATGATCTTCGACTCGGTCTACGACACGTACCGCGGTGTGGTCACGTACGTCCGCGTCGTTGACGGCATGCTCCACCCCCGTGAACGCATCCAGATGATGTCCACCCGCGCCACCCACGAACTTCTCGAGATCGGGGTGAGTTCCCCGGAGCCCACCCCTTCCAAAGGCCTCGGCGTGGGCGAAGTGGGCTACCTCATCACCGGGGTGAAGGACGTCCGCCTGTCCAAGGTCGGCGACACCGTCACCAACCTTGCCAAGCCTGCCACTGCCTCCCTTCCCGGCTATGCCGATGCCAAGCCGATGGTGTTCTCCGGCCTGTATCCGCTGGACGGCACGGACTACCCGGTGCTCCGCGATGCGCTGGAGAAGCTGATGCTCAACGACGCCGCACTGGTGTACGAGCCTGAAACGTCGGCCGCGCTCGGCTTCGGCTTCCGCGTCGGCTTCCTCGGCCTGCTCCACCTGGAAATCACCAGGGAGCGGCTCGAACGCGAATACAATCTTGACCTGATCTCCACTGCCCCCAACGTGGAGTACGAGGTGACGCTGGAGGACAAGAAGGTGGTCCATGTGACCAACCCCAGCGAATACCCTTCCGGCAAGATCGCAGAGGTCCGCGAGCCGATGGTGGCTGCCACCATCCTGGCGCCGAATGAGTTTGTGGGCGCCATCATGGAACTCTGCCAGAGCCGCCGCGGTGTTATTGGCGGCATGGACTACCTGTCCGAGGACAGGGTCGAAATCCGGTACCGGTTGCCGCTCGCTGAGATCGTGTTCGATTTCTTTGACATCCTCAAATCCAAGACGCGGGGCTACGGCTCGCTGGACTGGAAGGCCGACGGCGAGCAGGTGGCCGACTTGGTCAAGGTGGACATCATGCTCCAGGGCGAACAGGTGGATGCCTTCTCCGCTATCACGCACCGCGAGAAGGCTTATGCCTACGGTGTGATGATGACCGGCAAACTGCGCGAGCTGATTCCCCGCCAGCAGTTCGAAGTGCCCATCCAGGCTGCCATCGGCTCCAGGATCATCGCCCGGGAAAGCATCCGGGCCATCCGCAAGGACGTTCTGGCCAAGTGCTACGGCGGCGACATTTCCCGTAAGCGCAAGCTGCTGGAGAAGCAGAAGGAAGGCAAAAAGCGTATGAAGATGGTGGGCCGCGTTGAGGTCCCCCAGGAAGCCTTCATCGCTGCGCTGACCACCGACGAGTCCAAGGACAAGGCCAAGAAGTAGTGATGACAGTGGCCGGCAACACCGGAGGTCCCTGCGGTGCCTAGCATTCTTCCGCTCGGCGACCCCGCGCCGTCGGACGGTCTGCTGCCCGCCCAGGCAGTGGACGGTGCGGCGGACCGGGCCTTCGGCCTGTACGTGCACATCCCGTTCTGCGCGGTGCGTTGCGGATACTGCGACTTCAACACGTACACGGCCACCGAGCTGGGCGGCGGAGCGTCGCAGGACGCCTACGCCACCACGGCCGTGTCCGAAGTGGATCTTGCGGCCACGGTCCTGCGGGACTCGGGTCTTCCGGACCGGCCCCTGAGCACAGTCTTTTTCGGCGGCGGCACCCCCACGCTGCTCCCTGCGGAAGACCTCGCCCGGATCCTGACGGCCGCCGTCGGACACTGGGGCCTGGAACCCGGCGCCGAAGTGACCACCGAAGCAAACCCGGACTCGGTCACCCCTGCATCCCTGCAGGTGCTGGCCGATGCTGGTTTCACCCGGGTTTCCTTTGGCATGCAGTCTGCCGTTCCCCATGTCCTGAAGGTCCTGGACCGCACGCACACGCCCAGCCGCGTGCCGCAGGTGGTGCAGTGGGCGCGCGATGCCGGACTGGCCGTGAGCCTGGACCTGATCTACGGGACGCCGGGGGAGTCCCTGGAGGACTGGCGGTTCTCACTGGAGACGGCATTGTCCTACAAGCCTGACCACATCAGTGCCTACGCGCTGATCGTTGAGGACGGCACCAAGCTGGCCGCCCAGATCCGCCGGGGTGAAGTCCCGGGAATCGACGACGACGACCACGCCGACAAGTACGAACTCGCCGACCAACTGATCGGCGCGGCGGGCCTCAGCTGGTATGAGGTCAGCAACTGGTCCCGGACGCCGGAGCAGGCATGCCGGCACAACCTTGCGTACTGGCGGGGGGACGACTGGTGGGGCATCGGACCAGGTGCGCATTCACACGTCGGCGGAGTGCGGTGGTGGAACGTCAAGCACCCCACGGCCTATGCCGGACGGCTCGCTCAGGGCCTGTCACCGGCCGCCGGTCGGGAAACCCTCGACGCCGGAACCCGCGACGTGGAGCGCGTGATGCTTGAGGCCCGGCTCGTGTCGGGGCTGGCAACGTCGACGCTGGGCGAACACGGCCGTCACGCCGTGGCCGGGCTCATTGCCGACGGCCTGGTGGAGCCGCCGGCTGCCTTCCACGGCAAGCTGGTGTTGACACTGAAGGGCCGCCTGCTGGCCGACGCTGTGGTCCGCAGGATCCTGCCGGACTGACTGGTGGGCCCACGCCCGCAGGGTTCCCTGGCCGGGCCTTGCGAGGTTAGGGTGCGGGTGGGGACTACTTGATCCAGCGCAGGTTGTACTGGTAGCGGTGCGGCTGGCCCTTATTGACGTGGATACCTGCGGCCACGGAGAAGCAGGTCAGGGCAATCCAGATCAGGGTGGCGATGACAGCGAAGATATTTCCCACCACCGGAATGAACACCAGGAGGTTGGCCACCAGCGCCGCAATGGTGGGCGGCAGGCTGAAGTTCAGCGCTTCCTTGGATTCCTGGGCGGTAAACGGCCCGCGCTCACGGAAAATCAGGTAGATCAGCAGTGACGGAACACAGCCGAGGATCCCCCCGAAGTGTGCCAGCGTGGCCCACTGGCGGTCTTCGCTGGCCGTCAGGGGCAGCGCATTTGCCGGAACGCCTTGGTACTCGGAACGGCCCTGGCCGCCGTGTTCGTCCCGGTGCTCGCGTGCGTTTTGTGCCACGGTTTTCTTCCTTCGAAAGTGCAATGGTGCTGGGTTGGAGAATGCCGGACTGAAGCAACTGCAGCCTCCGCAGTACCAAGAATACTGGTTCAGCCACCAAATGCCGCCGCTAGCAGCCGGATCCGGCGTTAAGGCACCGTCAGGAAGTCGATGACTTCCTCCACTCTCCCGAGCAGTGATGCTTCCAGGTCCGCGTAGCTTCGGACAGCGCCCAGCAGCTTTTGCCAGCCAAGTCCGATGTCTTCCTTGGTGGAGTGCGGCCAGCCGAACGCTGCCAGGATTCCGGTCTTCCAGTCCTGCCCGCGGGGCACCACTGGCCATTGTTCGATGCCCAGTACAGCGGGCCGGATCGCCTGCCACACGTCAACGTAAGGGTGCCCGACGATCAGGACATTCCCCGCCGCGCCCGGGGAGGCCATCACGGCAGCCGCGATGCGCCACTCCTTCGAGTCCGGCACCAGATGGTCCACCAGGACCCCCAGCCGCCGCCCCGGACCGGGACCAAATGCGGCTACCGCCCCCGCCAAATCATCAATGCCATGCAAAGGCTCGACGACGATGCCCTCTACGCGGAGATCGTCACCCCAGACTTTTTCCACGAGTTCGGCGTCGTGTTTTCCCTCCACCCAGATTCTGCTGGCTTTGGCCACCTGGGCACGCTGGCCGGCCACGCGGACTGAGCCCGACGCCGTCCGGCTGGCGACCACGGGGGCGGCCTGCCTGGGCGCCGGGGGAACGAGCCGGATGGGCTGCCCCTCCAGGAGGAACCCGAAGCCGAGCCGGAAGGACCGGGACTTGCCGCGTCGGTCTTCGAGGGCCACTACATGCATGCCACCGGACTTCTCCACCCGGGTCACCGCTCCCACCCAGCCTGACTGGGCATCTTCGAGAACCATGCCACGTTCCACGGGGACCTCAGGGAGTTCGCTTCTGACGGGCGCAGTGATCTCCTGTGGACCCCAGTTCTGGTACTGCATGGATTGATTCCACCTTGCCGCTAGATCCTGGCCCGGAATTTCGCCCGGAGCGGTACCAATGCTAACAACGGGGTGACTCATATTAGACTGTTAGCACTTAGGCATGTCGAGTGCTAACCCTGCAGTGACCACGGATGGAGGTGGAGTATGAGCGAGCCGCGCAAACTCGAAGTACTGCGCGCCATCGTGGAGGACTATGTGCACTCCCGCGAGCCAGTAGGTTCAAAAGCACTCGTGGAACGCCACCACCTCGGCGTGTCCAGTGCCACCATCCGCAACGACATGGCGGCCTTGGAAGACGACGGCCTGATCACGGCCCCGCACACCAGCGCCGGACGGATCCCCACAGACAAAGGCTATCGGCTGTTTGTGGACCAGATTTCAGCGGTAAAGCCGCTTTCCCAGGCGGAACGGCGCGCAATCCAGTCGCTGCTGGAGGGCGCAGACGATCTGGACGACGTCCTGGACAGGACCGTCAGGATGCTGTCGCAGCTGACCAACCAGGTCGCCGTGGTGCAGTATCCGCATCTGAGCCGCGCCACGATCCGCCACATCGAATTCGTCCTGCTCGCGCCCCGGCAAGTCCTGGTGGTCCTCATCGCCACCACCGGCAAGGTCGAACAGCGCGTGATCGACGTCGGCCAGGACCTCGGCGACGACGCCATCGCCGCGTTGCGGACACACTTCCTCGGATCACTCGCGGGCATCTCGCTGAGCCGGCTGACCCCCTCGCTGCCGGGAGTCGTTTCGTCCGTCAGCCCGGGCCAGCGCGCGGCGGCCCAGGCTTTGGCCCACGGGCTGGAAACGCTCGCCCACAACAGCCGCGAGGAGCGCATGGTCATGGCCGGAACGGCGAACCTCGCCCGCTCCAATGTGGATTTTCCGCTCAGTATCGGACCGGTCCTGGAAGCCCTCGAGGAGCAGGTTGTCCTGCTGCGCCTCCTGAGCGACATGGCGCAGGATCCGAGGGGCGTGGCAGTCAGCATCGGGCGTGAAAACCCGTACGACGGGCTCGCGGAAGCCTCCGTGGTGGCCACGGGCTACGGACCAGACAGCACTGCCAAGATCGGTGTGCTGGGCCCCACCCGGATGGACTATCCCACCACCATGGCCGCCGTCAGGGCAGTAGCCCGTTACCTTTCAAGAATTCTGGGTCCGTAACAGCACCGCGGTCCAGGCACAAAGAGCAGTGCCGACAGCCCGGCTGCCGGCAGTACAACAAGGAAGAGATACGAACTTTGAGCAGCCACTACGACGTCCTCGGAGTCTCGCCGGAAGCCACCGGGGAAGAGATCAAGAAGGCCTACCGCAAGCTGGCCCGCACTCTTCACCCGGACGTAAACCCCGGGGACGATGCATCGGACCGCTTCAAGGCCGTGACCCATGCCTACGAGGTGCTTTCGGACCCTCAGAAGCGCCGGATCTATGACACCACCGGCAATGAGAACGGCACCGACAACGGGTTCGGCGGAGGCGGATACTCCGGCCAGGGCTTCGCGTTCCAGGACATCTTCGACACGTTCTTCGGGGCCGGCGGCACCTCCGGCCCCGCGTCCCGGGTCCGCCGCGGCCAGGACGCGCTGATCAGTGTACGGATCGAACTCCGCGATGCCGTGTTCGGCGTCAACCGGAAACTCGAAGTGGACACAGCCGTCACCTGCCCCACCTGCAACGGGTCATGCTGCCGCGAAGGCAGCAACCCTGTCCGCTGCGATATCTGCGGCGGCAGCGGCCAGGTCCAGCGCGCGGTGCGCTCCATCCTGGGCCAGGTCATGACGGCGGCCCCGTGTGGCAGTTGCGAAGGCTTCGGGACGGTCATCAAGGACCCCTGCAACGAATGCAGCGGCCAAGGCCGCATCCGCAGCCGGCGGTCGCTCACCATCAAGGTGCCGGCCGGTGTTGCCACAGGCACCCGGATCCAGCTCTCCGGGCAGGGCGAAGCAGGCCCGGCCGGAGGACCGTCCGGGGACCTGTACGTGGAACTCCGGGTCAACAACGACGCCACATACGCGCGCGACGGTGACGACCTGCACGCAACGCTGCACATCCCCATGACAGCTGCCGCCCTGGGTACCGAGCTGTCACTGGAAACCTTTGACGGGCTGCAGGAGATCGACGTCAAGTCAGGGACGCAGTCCGGGGAGATCATCACGCTCCGTGGACTCGGCGTGACGCACCTGCGCGGTTACGGCCGCGGTGACCTGATGGTCCATCTGCAGGTGGAGACTCCGGCCAAGCTGGATGCCGCGCAGGAGGATCTCCTGCGGCAGTTGGCGAAGCTGCGGGGCGAGCAGTTCACGGAAGGCAAACTGGCTGCCAGCGGCGGCGTCTTTGCCAAGCTGCGGGACCGGTTCGGTAACCTGTAACGGTGAGCAATCCCGTTTTCTTCAGCGGTGCCGGGTCGCTGGACGAGCTGGTGCCCGGTGCCCGTTTTGTCCTTCAAGGGCCGGAGGCACGCCACGCCGTGACCGTAAAACGGCTATCTCCCGGAGAAGCAGTGGACATTGCCGACGGCGCCGGAAAGCGGCTGACAGGAACTGTTGTCTCGGCGTCGCCCGCGGAGCTCACCGTGGAATGCGACGCCCTCGTGGTGGAGGACCGGCCCGACATCCGGCTGGTGCTGGTGCAGGCCCTAGCCAAGGGGGACCGCGATGAACTGGCCGTGGAAACGGCAACCGAACTCGGGATCGATGCCGTACTTCCCTGGCAGTCCGAGCGATCAATTGTCCGCTGGAAGGGTGAGCGCGCGGCCAAGGCCCACGCAAAATGGCAGTCCGTGGTCACTGCCGCCGCCAAGCAGGCACGCCGCGCCTGGATCCCCGAGGTGCGCGCCGCCGTCGAAACGCCAGGCCTTACGGCGGCCGTGGCGGCAGCGGATCTGGCCGTAATCCTGCACGAAGACGCGGTCCGACCGCTCCGGTCTGTCCTGGAATCATGGCAGGGCACCCAGGCTGACGCCGGACCCCTGGAAATTCTGCTCATCGTTGGCCCGGAAGGCGGAATCAGTCCTCGCGAAGTCACCCGGCTTTGCGACGCCGGTGCCGTGACGGCGCTCCTGGGACACCACGTCCTGAGGTCATCCACGGCCGGACCGGCAGCGGTTGTTCTGGCGAGCGATGTACTGGGACGCTGGACAGCCCCGGTATCCTGAGGCCGCCTGCTACCGGACGTTGAAGTTCCGCGTATCCACATTCAGCTCCTGGCTGGTGCCGGCCGCATCCACCTGCGAAACGCGGAGCTCGTAACTCCCGGCGGACAGGCTAAGGGCAAGCGTAAACACTCCGGACTGGGCCGCTTCGGCAGCTGCAGTGGTCTCCCCGGTGAGGTAGGGCGTCTTGTTCCCGTTCGCTTCGGCCTGCAGGATCTGCCAGCGGAGCTTACCGCCCGGAACGGTGCTGCGGCCGGTGATCTTGACGCTTCCGCCGGCCAGGTCCGTCCCTTCCTGCGGATCGATGATCCACACGGGCGCCACCATTCCCGCAGCTCGGGACATGGGGTCGCCAAGCTGGACGTGGTCGAAGGCAACGTAGTCGGTGTGGCTATCCACCAGGATCCTGACCTGGATCTGCTGGCCGGAATCGATCAGGCCGGAGCTCGCAGCCGCTGCCGTAGCGGTAAAGACCAGCTGCTGAATGGCGCGGCCGGCCATGTCGGCGTCGAGATTGCTGTTAAATGCATCCTCCGAGATGTCGACGGTAATGACGTTCTTGCCGGAAATGGACGAGGCGAGTTTCTCGGGATTCTGCCAGGGCGTGAAGAAATCCGGGTCCAGCGGCTTCTCGGACATCATGGCCCGCAGGGCGCGGGTCACTGGATTCTCCTGCTCCGGCACGTCCCGGAACTCCCGGTACAGGAACGCGTTGCTGTTGCTTCGGCCAATCCAATAGACCGGTGCCTTATTCGAAGACTGTGTAGTTTCCAGGGGCGCGCTGGTGGAAGGTGCCCCGGGGGAGCTGGTGGCGGCAGCGCTGGAGTTTGCCGTCAGGTTGGGCTCAGGGCTGGGGTCCGCGATACAACCGGTGAGAAGGAGGAATGCTGGCAGTAGGCCCAGGAGACGTTGCGGACGGAAACGTGGCGCGGCGCGCCTGACACTGAGGGTGGTCGCTGTTTCCGGCACTCTCGTGGCCTGTCCTTTCCTGCTGTGAAATGGCGAGGCCTGGGCCCCGTGAGCCGGTCCCCGGACGGCTGTGATTTCCAGCATCGCATAGCCAGCTCCGCCAAAAGGACCGAATCCGGGCTGCCGGCCCAACTGCAACGGGAACGATATGAGCCCGATATGAAGTTGATACCTAATGACGCCAACCGTCCCGCAGCAAGCCGGTGACGGGCACCCTCGCCGGAGACCGCCGGACGCTGCCGGGAGGTGCCTCCTGGCGTAAGATGGAAGGACTCCGCTGGCTCCTGCGTGCCCGGCAACAGCCCCCACGCAGTAGCCGGCGCACTTAAATTTCGAACTGGAGGAGACCACGGGCCTGCGGGCCAGCACCATGACTGAATCAGCGAACGGAAAGCGCCGGCTCAATACTGACCGCGCCGCCGGAGAATTCCCCCATTCACTTCCCGGTGTCCGGACGGAGGTGGTTCTCTTTGACAACTCCGATCAGATGGTCCAATCGCTCGGCAGCCATGACGAGGCCCTGCGATACATCGAAGAGCAGTTCCCGTCCGTTAACTTCCACGTCCGCGGAAACGAACTGTCCATCAGCGGCCCTGCCAACGAAGTTCCCCGCATCATGCGGCTGCTGCATGAAGTGCGCGGCCTCGTGGCCCGCGGCACAGTCATCAGCCCTGCGGTGTTGCACCAGCTCGTCGCGTTGCTCCGCAGCCAGTCATTGCAGAACCCTGTGGACGTCCTCACCCATGACATCCTCTCCAGCCGGGGGAAGACCATCCGGCCCAAGACCCTGAACCAGAAGAACTACGTGGACGCGATTGATGCGAACACGGTGATCTTCGGGATTGGCCCTGCAGGCACGGGTAAGACGTACCTCGCGATGGCCAAGGCCGTCCAGGCGCTGCAGCAGAAAGAAGTCAGCCGCATTATCCTGACCCGGCCCGCAGTCGAGGCCGGCGAACGTCTGGGGTTCCTGCCGGGCACCCTGAGCGACAAGATCGATCCCTACCTGCGACCGCTGTACGACGCGCTGCACGACATGATGGACCCCGAGTCAATCCCGCGCCTGATGGCCGCCGGGACCATCGAAGTGGCGCCGCTGGCTTACATGCGTGGCCGCACGCTCAACGACGCGTTCATCATCCTGGACGAAGCGCAGAACACCACACCCGAACAGATGAAGATGTTCCTCACGCGTTTGGGCTTTGGGTCAAAAATGGTGGTCACCGGAGACGTCACCCAGGTGGACCTGCCCTTCGGCACCCGCTCGGGGCTGCGGATCGTGGAGGAGATCCTACAGGGAATCGAGGACGTGAACTTCACCATCCTGGACTCCACAGACGTAGTCCGCCACCGGCTTGTGGGCGACATCGTGCGTGCCTACAGTCTCTGGGACGATGTCCAGCGGAACAAAGTAAAACACTCGGTAAGCCGGGAAAAGCGGGGGGAAAACGCGTGAGCATTGAGGTAAACAACGAATCCGGCATCCAGGTTGAAGAAGCGGAGCTCGTGGCGCTGTCCCGGTATGTTTTCGAGCAGCTTTACATCCACCCGCAGGCTGAACTCTCCATTCTCCTGGTGGATGAACCTGCCATGGAAAAGCTCCACATCGAGCTTATGGACGAGCCCGGATCCACCGACGTGCTCTCGGTCCCCATGGACGAACTGACCCCCGGCACGCCGGACCGGCCCACTCCCCAAGGGATGCTGGGTGACATCGCCGTCTGCCCCCAGGTGGCGCAGGTGCAGGCCGTCAACGCCGGGCACTCCCTGCAGGATGAGATGCTGCTGCTGACCACACATGGGATCCTCCACCTGCTCGGCTATGACCACGCAGAGCCCGAGGAAAAGGAAGAAATGTTCGGCCTCCAGCGCCAGCTGCTTTCCGGCTTCACCGGCAAAGAAGCACCTGCCGAGACCACGCAGTGACGCCCCTGCTCCTTGTCGGCATGGCCCTGGCGTTCCTCGGTACCGCAGCACTCTTGACCGCAGCCGAGGCCGCGTTCACGTTCCTTTCCCGGCATGACGCCGAAGACGCCCTGCTGAAAAGCCGCGGAAACGCCATGAAGCGCATCCTGGCCCAGCCGGTGGCACACATCCGGGCCTTGCGGTTCTGGCGGGTCTGGTTCGAGATGGCTTCAGCCGTAGCGGTGGCCGTCCTGCTCCACAGCCTGCTGGACAACGTCTGGCTGGCCGGGCTGGCCGCCACCGGGATTATGGCCCTGCTCGGCTTCGTCATCGTCGGCGTTTCCCCGCGGCAGCTCGGCAGGCTGCATTCGGCCGCAGTCGTCCGCTCCACAGCACCGCTGATCAGGTACCTGACGTGGGTCCTCGGACCCATCCCGGGGTGGCTCGTGGCGCTGGGCAGTGCCGCCGCTCCCGGCGCTCCGGCGGGTGATGACGCGTTCTTCAGCGAACAGGAATTCCGCGAACTTGTGGACCGCGCATCCGAATCGGACATGATCGAAGACACCGAAGCTGAAATGATCCAATCAGTCTTTGACTTCGGCGACACCCTGGTGCGCGCCGTGATGGTGCCCCGGACGGATATCCTCAGCATCGACGCCGGCTCCAGCCTCAGGCGGGCCATGTCAATGTTCCTGCGGTCGGGCTATTCGCGGATCCCCGTGATCCGCGACAACACGGACCAGATCCTCGGAATCGTCTACCTCAAGGACGTTGCGGCGACGCTCCATGAGCTCGGGCCCGACGACGAACAGCCCCCGGTCGAAGCTCTGGCCCGCGAGGTCCGGTACGTCCCGGAGTCCAAGCCGGTGAGCGATCTGCTGCGGGAACTGCAGAAGGAGTCAACACACGTTGCCATCGTGATCGACGAATACGGCGGCACGGCCGGCCTTGTCACCCTCGAGGACCTCATCGAGGAAATTGTCGGCGAAATCGTGGACGAGTATGACACCGAAAGCGCCGAGGCCGTGGCCCTGGGCGGCGGTTCCTACCGGGTGAGCGCCCGGATGAGCATCGACGACCTCGGCGAACTGTTCGACATAGAGCTCGACGACGACGAGGTTGACACTGTGGGCGGGCTGCTGGCCAAGGCCTTGGGCCGCGTTCCCATTGTGGGCAGCCGCGTGGTGGTGGGCGGCATCTCGCTGCTCGCCGAACGGCTCGAGGGCCGCCGCAACCGCGTCAGCCACATCATTGCCTCAGCAGTACCAAAAGCAGACACTGACCTTGAAGACCTCCTCGACGAGGCGAAAGCAACCCAGCAGGGAGTTCCACGTGAGCAAGAAAAGTAATCGTCCGGCCAACCCGGATTCGGCCGCAGAAGACTTCGGCGGCTACAGGGCAGGCTTTGCGGTCCTCGTGGGGCGGCCTAACGCAGGAAAATCAACCCTGACGAACGCACTGGTGGGCCAGAAGGTGGCGATCACCTCCGCAAAGCCGCAGACCACGCGCCACACCATCCGGGGGATCGTGCACCGCGATGACGCCCAGCTGATCCTGGTGGATACCCCGGGCCTGCACCGCCCCCGCACGCTGCTGGGAAAGCGGCTGAACGAACTCGTCGCCGACACCCTCGCCGAGGTCGACGCGATCGGCTTCTGCCTGCCCGCCAACGAGAAAATCGGCCCGGGCGACAAGTACATCGCCGCCCAGCTCGCCGCCATCGGCAACAAGCCGGTCATCGCGATCGTCACCAAGGCGGACACAGTGGAGCGGCAGGCGCTCACCGAGCAGTTGCTCGCCGTCGCAGCACTGGGCCGGGATGTCATCGGCGAGGACGGCTGGAAGGACATCGTCCCGGTCTCCGCCACCGACGGCTTCCAGGTGGACACCCTCGCAGACGTCCTGATCAGCCACATGCCGGCGTCGCCGCCCCTTTATCCGGACGGTCACCTGACGGACGAGCCCGAAGCCGTGATGATCGCCGAGCTCATCCGGGAAGCTGCCCTCGAAGGCGTCCGCGACGAACTGCCCCACTCCCTGGCCGTCGTCGTCGATGAGATTGTTCCGCGTGAGGGCCGGCCCGAAGACAGGCCCTTCCTCGACGTCCGGGTTAATCTCTATGTGGAACGTTCGTCCCAGAAGGCCATCATCATCGGCAAGGGCGGTGCACGGCTCCGGGAAGTCGGCACCAACGCACGCAAGGGGATCGAGGCGCTGCTCGGTGCCCGCATCTACCTTGACCTGCATGTGAAGGTGGCCAAGGACTGGCAGCGCGACCCGAAGCAGCTGGTCAAGCTCGGCTTCTGACGCTGCCCCTTTCGCTTTACCCGGCCGGTCGTCGGGAAGTTCCCAGACTGGGCAACTAAAATAGGCCGGATTCAATTTTTTCGAGGAAGGTACACCACACATGGGGCGAGGCCGCGACAATCGCGAGTACGGAGCTGACGCGTCAGCCGGGACCGGTCCGGTGTCCCGCCACGCTGATGCCACCGCCGTCGGCGTTGCCCGGCATCTCGGATCCCGGAGCCGGATGCCGGCCTGGCTGAAGGTGACCACTGCGGTGGTCACCATCCTGGTTGTCGGCGGTCTTGGCTTCGCAGGCTACTGGTATTTGCGGTTTCAGTCGAACATCACCACGGCACCGCTGAACGCCGGTGGCGCGGCGAACCCATCGGACGACAAATCGGGCCGGATGCAGATCCTGATCCTTGGCTCTGATACCAGGGACGGCGCAAACGCGGAGTACGGCGCTGTGGAGGACTCAATAGGTTACGGCAAATCCGACGTCATGATGCTGATGGACGTATCGGCGGACAACAAGCGCGTCAGCGTCATCAGCTTCCCCCGGGACCTGCTGGTCGATATTCCGGAGTGCACCGACCAGAAGACCAAGCGGACGTATCCTGCCCGCAGCGGTGTCATGATCAACGAGGCCATGAATGAAGCCGGCATCGGCTGCGCCGTAGACACTGTCAACAAGCTGACTGGCATGGAGATCGATCACTTCATGATGGCGGACTTCACCGCAGTGAAGGAACTCTCCAACACGGTGGGCGGCGTTGACGTGTGCATCAGTGACGCGGTCTATGATCCTGACTCCCGGCTGCGCCTGCCGAAGGGCACGTCCGCCGTTCAGGGCGAAATGGCTCTTGCCTTCCTGCGGACCCGTCATGCCTTTGCTGACGGTGGAGACCTGGGCCGGATCAGGGCACAGCAGGGATTCCTGTCCTCCCTCACGCGTAAGATCAAGGACGACGGCACACTGTCTGACCCCTCTAAGATGCTGACCATTGCCGATGTTGTGACCAAGAACCTCACGGTGGATGAGGGGCTGGCCTCCGTGCCGTCGCTCGTGAGTATCGGTAGCCGGCTCAAGGACATCGATATCAGCAAGGTGGCGTTTGTGGCCGTGCCCACCACGCCGGCAGTCACGGACATCAACCGCCTGCAGATTGCCGAGCCCGCAGGGTCCCAGCTCTTTGCGGCCCTCCGCGAGGACGTGGACCTCACGGATCCGACAGCACCCACCACGCCGTCCCCGGCGCCGACGGAAACAACAGCCACCCCAACAGAAACAGCCCCGGCGGTGCCGCGGTATGACAAGGCGCTGCAACCAGTCACCGTGGCCAACGGCAGCGGCGTCCCGGGACGCGCCCAGGAAATCGTGCAGGCGTTGATCACCGGTGGCTTCACCCAATCCGGGCCGTTTGAAGCCTCGGCGGTGGCGCAGAGCGTTGTCTACTACGGTACGGAATTCGCCGACGTCGCAACTGACGTGGCTGCGCTGCTGGGGATTTCGGCCGCGCAGGTCCAGCTGGCACCTCGCGTCGCGGGAGTCCAGGTCTACCTTGGAACTGACTTCACCACCGGGGCATCCTACGGAGCCGGTGCGGGTGCCGCCCTGCCCGAGGACATCGTCAACCAGACGGCCGGCGATACCGTGTGCCAGCAGGCCAACCCTGTGCTGATCGTCCAGGACTGACAGCCGCACCACAGAAGACAGCACCACAGAAGACAGCACCTCAGTCGACACACAAGAGGCGGGGCCAGACGGCCCCGCCTCTTGTGTGTCCTGGAGGGTGACTACCAGATGCTGACGCGAGCGTCCTGCGGCATCCACATGCCATCCTGGTCGGTCACGCCAAAGGCCTGGTGGAAGGCGTCCAGGTTCTTGGCGATGGCGTTGGTCCTGAATTCGTTGGGGGAGTGGGGATCCGTGGCGAGCCTCCTGATGGCCTCTTCGGACCGGATCACCTGCCGCCAGCCGGCTGCCCAGGACGCGAAGAACCGCTGCTGCCCCGTCAGTCCGTCCAGAACTTCCGGTTCCTTGCCGTCAAGGCTGAGCAGGTAAGCCTTGTAGGCGATGGTCAGGCCACCAAGGTCGCCGATGTTCTCCCCGAGCGTCAGCTTGCCGTTGACATTGTGCCCCGGCGCCGCATACGGGGACAACTCGTCGTACTGTGCCACCAGCTTGGCTGTGAGTTTCTCAAAGGCCGTCCGGTCATCCTCGGTCCACCAGTTCCGCAGCGCGCCGCCGCCGTCGAACTGCGACCCCTGGTCATCAAAACCGTGGCCGATCTCGTGGCCAATCACCGCTCCGATGCCACCGTAGTTAACGGCGTCGTCGGCGTCGGCTGTGAAGAACGGTGGCTGCAGGATAGCGGCCGGGAAGACGATCTCGTTCAGCATCGGATGGTAGTACGCGTTGACCGTCTGCGGTGTCATAAGCCACTTGTTGAGGTCCACCGGTTTGCCCACCTCATCCAGGTGGCGGTCGACGTCAGCATTGTGGGCCCGCTCAACGTTCCCCAGAAGGTCCAGCGGGTCGATTTCCACAGCGGAGTAATCGATCCACTTGTCGGGGTAGCCGATCTTGGCGCGGAAGGCCTCCAGTTTCCGCAGCGCCTCGGCCTTTGTTTCCTCACCCATCCAGGCAAGGCTGGTGATGGACTGCCTGTATGCCTCGATCAGGTTGGCCACCAGGGTCTGCATGCGGGCTTTGTGGGTTTCGGGGAAGTGCTTCGAGACGTAAATCTGCCCAACGGCCTCACCGAGTGCAGCTTCGACGACGGCGACGGCCCGCTTCCAGCGGTCCTTGTTCCGGGGCGTGCCGCTGATGGTTGTTCCGTAGAAGGCAAAATTGGCATCCACGAACTCGGAGGACAGGTACGGCGCGGCGCCGTTGACGACCCGCAGGGCCAGCCACTCCTGCCACACGGAGAGCGGCTCGGACTCCAGCAGGCCGGCGGCCCCACTGAAGAAGTCCGGTGTGCTTACTACGATCTCGTTGCGCTTGTCGGCGTCGATCCCGGCAGCTTCGAACCAGGTGTTAAGGAGCGGGAACAGGGTGGCCGCTTCCTCAGCGGACTTGAGGTTATAGGTCTTCCGCGGGTCGCGCAGGGTGACGTTGTCCCAGTGGTGGGATGCGAGGCTGGTTTCGAGGGCAACGACGCGTGCGGCCGCAGGCTCCGGATCGGCCACTCCGGCCAGGGTGAACATGGTCCTGACATGCTCGCCATAGGCCTTGACCATGGGGGCGAACTTCTCTTCCCGGTAGTAGGACTCGTCCGGCAGTCCCAGGCCACCCTGGCCGGTGTAGAGCAGGATGCGGTCCGGGTTGCCAGCGTCCGGAGCCGGGTAGATGTAGAAGAGCCCGGACACGTCTGACCGGAACAGCCGCCCGGCCAGGGCCACGAGATCAGCAACCGTGGTAGTGGCAAAAACCTCGGCAAGCCGCCCGCGGATGGGCTCCATGCCTTTGGCCTCCACAGTGGCTTCGTCCATGAAGCTGTTGTAGAGCTCGCCCACCTTACGTTCTATCCCGCTGGCGGCTTCACCCTTGGCGGCTGCTTCCTCGATGATGTCCCGGACCGCGATCTCCGCTCCGTCGCGCAGCGCGGTGAAGGTTCCCTCGAGTGGCCGGTCATCCGGAATTTCGGTGGCCTTGAGCCAGGACCCGTTCACGTGCTGGTACAGGTCATCCTGCGGCCTGACGGTGTGGTCAATGTTGGACAGATCGATCCCCGAGATGGGCACAGATGCTCCTTCGTGTGACGTGCCGCGGCCGGCGCTGGCACCGGCGCGGCGTCTGCATGTTGGACGATAAGGACGGTGGTGCCCTCTCATCTTACGCACGCGTGCTACCCTCAAATGGTGCGCGCAGAGCTCCTTCTTCTTAGCTGCCGCGGCGAGGCCTCAGACGCGATTTAGCGCAAGGCCCACCCTCGTCGCGGAGTTTGTGTTGCCCGGCCACCTTTCAGATAAGAACCATAGAAAAGGCCCCGATAGTAATGCGAAACGCACAGAAGCCCTCTGGAATGCCAGCCCACCGCTACCGTCCTTTCCAGGATCAGATCACCGTTGAACTGCCTGACCGCACGTGGCCGGACAAGGTCACCACCAAAGCCCCGCGCTGGTGCGCTGTGGACCTGCGTGACGGCAACCAGGCGCTGATCGACCCGATGAGCCCGGCCCGCAAGATGAAGATGTTCGATCTGCTGGTCCGCATGGGTTACAAGGAAATTGAAGTCGGCTTCCCTTCTGCTTCGCAGACCGATTTCGACTTCGTCCGCCAGCTCATCGTCGGCAACCACATCCCGGACGACGTCACCATCCAGGTCCTCACCCAGGCCCGCGAGCACCTGATCGAGCGGACGTACGAGTCCCTGGTCGGCGCCAAGCAGGCGATTGTCCACCTGTACAACTCAACGTCCGTCCTGCAGCGCCGCGTGGTGTTCAACCAGGACCAGGACGGCATTCTGGACATCGCGCTCCAGGGCGCCCGGCTGTGCAAGAAGTACGAGGAAACCCTCGTTGACACGCACATCACCTATGAATACTCGCCGGAGTCGTTCACCGGAACCGAACTGGACTACGCCGTCCGGGTCTGCAACGCCATCGCCGACGTGTTCGAAGCATCCGCCGACAGCCAGGTCATCATCAACCTGCCCGCCACCGTGGAAATGGCCACTCCGAACGTGTACGCCGATTCCATTGAGTGGATGAGCCGGTACCTGCACCCGCGTGAAGGCATCATCCTGTCCCTGCACCCGCACAATGACCGGGGCACCGGCGTGGCCGCCGCCGAGCTGGGGTACCTGGCCGGCGCGGACCGGATTGAGGGCTGCCTGTTCGGCAACGGCGAGCGGACCGGCAACGTGGACCTCGTCACCCTGGGCCTGAACATGTTCGTCCAGGGCATCGATCCCATGATCGACTTCTCCGACATCGATGAGATCCGGCGCACCGTGGAGTACTGCAACCAGCTCCCCGTCGCCGAGCGTTCCCCCTACGGCGGCGACCTCGTCTTCACCGCTTTCTCCGGCTCGCACCAGGACGCCATCAAGAAGGGCTTCGAGGCGCTGGAGAAAGATGCTGCCGCCGCCGGCAAGGACGTCGCGGACTTCACCTGGCAGGTCCCGTACCTGCCCGTTGACCCCAAGGACCTGGGCCGCAGCTACGAGGCCGTCATCCGCGTCAACTCGCAGTCCGGCAAGGGTGGCGTGGCCTACCTGCTCAAGAACGAACACAGCCTTGACCTGCCCCGCCGTGCCCAGATGGAATTCTCCGGCGTGATCCAGAAGAAGACCGATACCGTGGGCGGCGAGGTCAGCGGCGCCCAGTTGTGGCAGCACTTCCAGGACGAGTACCTGCCCTCCAGCGAAACGGACGGCCAGTGGGGCCGTTACTCGCTCGGTTCCGTCAGCACCGAAACCGATGACGACGGCGGGATGTCCCTGCACGCCTCGCTCACCGTTGACGGTGTCCAGGCCCGTCGCACGGGCACCGGAAACGGGCCCATCGCCGCGCTCTTGAGCATCCTGCGCGAGGACGGCGTGGATGTCCGGGTGCTGGACTACAGCGAGCATGCCCTTTCGGAAGGCGGCAGCGCGATGGCCGCAGCCTACGTCGAGTGTGCCGTAGGGGAGCGCGTCCTGTGGGGCGTCGGTATTGATGCCAACACCAGCATGTCCTCGCTCAAGGCCGTCATTTCCGCAGTCAACCGTGCCATCCGGGATTCCCGCGCCTGATTCGGAACATGTTGCGCGCCGGGATTCCCGGCGCGCAACGCACCGGCATTGCCGGCTTTCCGGAACTCAGTGCGAAGATTAACCGTGGTCCAACAATCCTTTGCTGCCCGGTCCTACCGGGATGACGCCGTGGTGCTCCGTACCCACAAGCTCGGCGAGGCGGACCGCATCATCACCCTGCTGACCAAGCACCACGGCCAGATCCGCGCCGTCGCCAAGGGAGTGCGGCGGACCAGCAGCAAGTTTGGAGCGCGGCTGGAGCCGTTTATGGTTGCAGACCTGCAGTTGGTCTCAGGAAAGACACTTGACATCGTCACCCAGGCTGTTGCCAAGGGCGCCTACGGCAGCAACATCGCCGCAGACTATGGCCGCTACACCGTTGCCGCTGCCATGACCGAAACTGCGGAAAAACTGACCGACGTCGACGGCGAAGCCGGCACCGCCCAGTACAACCTGCTGGTGGGCGCGCTGGCCTCGCTGAGCCGGGCCGAACACGCGCCCGGACTGATCCTCGATTCATATCTCCTGAGGGCCCTCGCCACCGGCGGCTGGGCGCCGAGTTTTACCAACTGCGCCCGCTGCGGCCGGCCCGGCCCCCATACGGCGTTTTCGGCTCCGCTTGGCGGCATGGTCTGCGCTGACTGCAGGCCACCCGGTTCGCCTGCGCCGGCGGCGGAGACCGTCGTTCTTCTGGGCGCCCTGCTGACCGGGGACTGGACGACGGCGGATGGCTCGGACGTGCCGCACCGACGGGAAGCCGCGGGGCTGGTGGCCGTATACCTGCAATGGCACCTTGAACGTGTCCTGAAATCCCTCAAACATGTGGAGCGTGGCTGACTAGTGGCCTTGGGAAAAAAGAAGAGTCCTTCGCGGCAGCGGAGCGCCCCCGTGGTGGCACCGTATCCGCACCCGTCCGGCGCGGTTGCCCCGGCGATCCCCGCAGAATTCGTCCCCCGCCATGTCGCTATTGTGATGGACGGCAACGGCCGTTGGGCCAACCAGCGGGGCTTGCCGCGGATCGAGGGTCACAAAGCCGGCGAGCCCGCCCTGCTGGATGTGGTGGCGGGCGCAATCGAACTGGGCATCGAATATGTGAGCGTCTATGCGTTTTCCACCGAAAACTGGCGCCGCTCACCCGAAGAAGTCCGTTTCCTGATGGGTTTTAACAAGGATGTGCTACGAAGGCAGCGCAATCAGCTGGACGACTGGGGTGTTCGCGTGCGGTGGTCCGGCCGGCGTCCCAGGCTGTGGGGCTCGGTGATCCGCGAACTGGAAGAGGCTGAGGAATTTACCGCGGGCAACAGCACCTGCACGTTGAACATGTGTGTTAATTACGGCGGCCGGGCGGAAATCACGGACGCCGTATCGGCTATCGCCGCCGAGGTTGCCGCAGGCCGGCTCAAGCCCGGTGCCATCACGGAGAAAACCATCCAGAAGTTCCTGGACGAACCAGACCTGCCGGACGTGGACCTGTTCCTGCGGAGCTCGGGGGAGCAGCGGCTCTCCAACTTCCTACTCTGGCAGTCGGCGTACGCTGAGTTCGTCTTTATGGACACGCTGTGGCCCGACGTCGACCGGCGGACCCTGTGGGACGCCGTCGAAATCTACGCCCAGCGGGACCGGCGCTACGGCGGCGCCGTCGACGCCGCGCCGGGTTCGGCCGTACCGTAACCCCGGAGCCAGCGGGCGAGCCGCGCATAGGCGTCTGCCCGCACTTTGGCAGGGGAGAGGAAGACGTCGTGGAGCGCGCCGTCGATCCGTTCCACCGTGACGCTGCGCCCCAGTGTCAGGGCGCGGAGGGCGATGATGTTGACGTCCAGTACCGCGTCGGTGCGCCGCATTTCCTCGGACCAGAACGGCCCGGTGGCGCTTCCACGGGACAGCAGCACCAGGATGGGTATGTCAATGTCCAGGCCACGGGCCACCTTGGTGTGGCCGGCCAGGATGGCGCTGAGCCAGCCCGCGCGGAGCGGAAATGCCATGGGCGGACGGAACCTGTCGTCAAGCGGCCACTCGCCGTCGGCTGAACTGCTGATGGTCCGCCAATAAAACCCCCGCTCCGGCAGCCGCAGGACAGCCTCCGGCCGGAACCGCGCCACGGGTCCCACCATCGTGGACGCAGCACGGCGCACCAGCGAGCTGCCGTGCATCTCCAGCCAGGGACTATTCAATACCAGCTGGGCGGCTGCTCCGGGGTGGTTGCTGACCCAGAGGGCGGCCACCAGGCCGCCGGTGGAGTGGCCCATCAGCGTGAGGGAGGCCTTGGCTTCCAGTTCCGGCGTGTGCGTGTCGGCCCGGATGATGGCGATGGCCGCTTCGATCTCGGCGTCATAGTCCGCCAGGTCCGCCACGTAGCCGCCCGGCGTTTCCGGGCGCAGGCTGCGGCCGTGGTTGTGCATGTCCAGGGCGTAGAACTCGTAGCCCCGGCCCGTCCAGAACCGGGCGAGGTCCACATTGAAGAAGTAGTCGCTCCAACCATGGAGGAACAGTACGGTCCGTCGCCGGCCGGTGGCCGCCAGTTCGTCCGCCGGACGGAAGCGCACCAGCGTGGCGGTGCGCTTCACGCCGTCGTCGCCCGCGGCCTCGAATGTGCAGGCTTCGAAGCCAGCACCGAGGATATCTGGCTGCCACCTCATGGCTTTATGCTAGCCGGGGTCGCGTGTATGGCGGCCCGGTTTGGTCTGGACCGTCCGAGACGGAAAACTAGAGCCATGCGCGTATATCCGAAATTCTTCAGGCTGGCCTTTTCGTGGATGGACGCGGAACGCGCCCACAAGATCGGATTCAAGGGAATCAAGCTTGCCCATGCTTCCGGCGCAGGACGGCTGCTGCACCGGTTCACAGCGCCCGCGGCCTCACTGCAGACTTCTGCCTTTGGGCTGACCTTCCCGTCCCCGTTTGGTCTCGCAGCCGGGTTCGACAAGGAGGGATTCGGCATCGAGGCCCTCACCGAACTTGGCTTTGGCCATGTCGAAGTAGGAACCATCACCGGGCAGGCGCAGCCGGGCAATGAGAAGCCGCGCCTTTTCAGGCTGATCGAGGACCGGGCTGTGATTAACCGGATGGGGTTCAACAACGATGGCGCGGCCGCCGTCGAACCGCGCCTCAAAGCGGCACGCGCGGCCCTGCAGCGCCGGCACCCCAGCGTGCGCCCCGTGATCGGGGTGAACATCGGCAAGAGCAAAGTGGTGGAACTCGACGACGCCGTGGCCGATTACCTGATCAGCGCAAGGAGCCTGGCGCCGGCCGCGGACTACCTGGTGGTCAATGTCAGCTCACCCAACACGCCCGGGTTGCGCCTTCTCCAGGATGTCCAGACACTCCGCCCGCTGCTGACCGCGGTAGGGGACGAGGCGGACAAGGCGGCAGGCCGGCACGTCCCGCTGCTGGTCAAGATCGCACCGGACCTCAGCGACGAGGACATCGACGACGTCGCCAAGCTGGCCCTGGACCTCAAGCTGGACGGCATTATCGCCACGAATACCACTATCGGGCGTGAGGGGCTGGCGTCGCCGGCTGCGAAAGTGGACGAATGCGGTGGCGGGGGCCTGTCCGGGGCACCACTGAAGCAGCGTTCCTTGGAAGTCCTTCGCCGGCTCAAGGAGGCCACCGGGGGCGCGATCACGCTGGTGGCCGTCGGCGGCGTCGAGACGGCGAAAGACGTCCAGGACCGTCTGGATGCCGGTGCCACGCTGGTCCAGGGCTACACTGCCTTCCTGTACGAGGGGCCGTTCTGGGCGTCCCGGATCAACCGCGACCTGGCGAAAGCCCGACGCAACAGCTGATTACGCAACAAAACCCCGGCAGTCTGCCGGGGTTTTGCTGGCTTAGAAGGACTGCGCTGCCGGCGTTTGGTCCGGCGTGCGTATCAGGACGGGTATTGCCCGCGCTTCACAAGCGGCTTGGGTAGGCGCAGTTTGCGGAACTGCAGGGACCGCATGGAGCCGTACCAGACCGTGCCACGCTCAACCTCGCCGAACTTCTCGGTCAGCTTCTTGCGGAGCTGCCGGGACAGAATGAACACATCCACAAAGACGGCCAGGAACATCACCCAGAAACCGCCCAGGACATAAACCATCTGCCCGCTGGAAGCCGGAACGATCAGGGAAATGATGACAAATACCAGGGCGCCGAACATCAGGTATTCGCCCAGGCTGAAGCGCGCATCCACGTAGTCGCGGGCATAACGCTTCTGCGGACCCTTGTCGCGCAGGGGCAGGAACTTCTCATCACCTGTATCGAGCGCCTGGCGCATTTTGGTCCGCTGGTCCTGGATGGCCTGGCGCTCAGCGGCCTTGGACGCCTTGCGGTCCTCCGGCACCAGGGGCCGTTTGCGGGCGGCCTCCTGGGCTTTGCGCTTGGGCGTGGGCGCACCCTTGCCCAACGCGGCATCCTGCCGGGCTGCCGCTTCAGCGGCCTGCTGGTCTATTGATTGCTGCGCCGTTGGCGCTTCCTTTTTACGTCCGAACACGTGAACAGAATACCTTGCGGCCCAAGGAGATTCGGCGCGGGTATTGTGTTCGCCATGACTCCCACTCCAGCAGCCAACCCGTCCGACGCCAACACCCCCGGCTCCGGTCACCCTGCACCGGCCATCGACGCGGACGGACTCAGGCTCTCCGTCGCAGGTTCCTTCGATAGCACCCTCGACCGGCTCAAGGAACTTGTGGCCATTCCCGGCATCGCCTGGCCGAGTTTCGATCCTGCCCCCTTGGAAGCCAGCGCGCAGGCCGTTGCGGAACTGTTGCGCACCGCCGGAGTCGAGGATGTCCAGGTCCTGCGCAGTAACAAGGACGACGGCACCCCCGGCGGCCCAGCCGTCGTCGCACGCCGGCAGGCAGCCGAAGGAAAGCCGACCATCCTGCTGTACGCCCACCACGACGTCCAGCCGCCCGGGGACCCGGCGCTGTGGGAAACCGAGCCTTTCGCCGCCGTCGAACGGGATGGCAGGCTGTACGGCCGTGGGGCTGCTGACGACAAGGCGGGGATCATGGCCCATGTTGCCGCCTATGCTGCAGCGACCGAAGTTCTGGGCACGCAATTCGGCCTTGGTGTGACGTTCTTTTTCGAAGGCGAAGAGGAAGCTGGTTCTCCCACCTTCCGTTCGTTCCTGGAAACGCACCGGGAACTGCTGCGGGCAGATGTGATCGTGGTGGCCGACTCCAGCAACTGGAAGGTGGGCATTCCCGCCCTGACCACCAGCCTGCGCGGCCTTGTGGACGGAACCATCGAAGTTCAGGTGCTGGAGCATGCTGTCCACTCGGGCATGTTCGGTGGACCCGTGCTGGACGCACCAACCCTGCTGTCCCGTTTGATTGCCACCCTGCACGACGCCGACGGCAACGTGGCCGTCGACGGCCTGGTCTCGAATGACAACGTCGGAGTGGAGCTCACCGAAGCGGAGTACCGTGCTGATTCCTCCGTTCTCGACGGCGTCCGGCTCGCCGGCACGGGAAGCATCGCCGCACGGCTGTGGACTAAGCCCGCGCTGTCCATCATCGGCTTCGATGCTCCCGCCGTGGACGTGGCCTCGAACACGCTCCTGCCGCGGGCGCGTGCCAAGTTCAGCCTGCGGCTCGCACCGGGCCAGGATCCGGCGGCAGCGATGGAAGCCGTTCAACGCCACGTCCAGGCCAACGCGCCCTTTGGGGCGAGGGTGGTGTTCACTCCCGGGGAAAGCGGAAAGTCGTTCCTCGCTGATACATCCTCCAAGGCGGCGAAGTTCGCCATGTGGGCGCTGGGGGAGGCCTGGGGCGTTCCGGCGGTGGAGATGGGGATCGGCGGGTCGATTCCGTTTATTGCGGACCTGATGGACGTTTATCCGGACGTCCAGATCCTCGTGACCGGTGTTGAGGATCCCGATTCCCGGGCCCACAGTGCCAACGAGTCCCTTCACATTGGTGATTTCAAGAACGCCGTGGTGGCCGAGGCGCTGCTGCTCGCCCGGCTGAACGCAGAAGGCCTGGCCTGAATCCCCATGCCCCTCTGACACCGGCATTCCTCCACCGTTGGGAACAATCAGCGGACAGGCTTGGTTACGTCAGGAGTTAGAGCTACAGGGCTGACCGAAGTAGCATGTAGCTATAGCCCGTACCGTATCCGTAGGGGCAGGCACCGCTGACGCGGGGCCGCCAGGACCGTCCTAAGGTAGGCCAAATGAGCACCGCAACCAACGAGAACATCACCGAGACCACCAGCGCTGCCAGCGATGAACTGGCCGCACACGAGGTCAAACTGACCGACGTCGCAGCCGGTAAGGTGCGCAGCCTCCTGGAGCAGGAAGGCCGGACCGATCTCCGCCTCCGCGTTGCCGTCCAGCCCGGCGGCTGCTCCGGCCTCATCTACCAGCTGTACTTCGACGAGCGCCTCCTCGATGGAGATGCCGTCCGCGACTATGACGGCGTCGAAGTAGTTGTGGACAAGATGAGCGTGCCGTACCTCAGCGGAGCCAGCATCGACTTCGAGGACACCATCTCCAAGCAGGGCTTCACCATCGACAACCCCAACGCCGGTGGCTCCTGCGCCTGTGGTGATTCGTTCCACTGACCCGGTTCTTTCGCCCGATGCCGGCGCCTGCTCTCCGTCCGCCAAAAACGGCACGGAGGCACGGCGCCGACATGTGGGCGAAACGCCCGGCAGAGCGGTAAGCTCTACACCGAGTAGTAAAACTTTTAGTGTGCCCGGACGGCCCCTTGGGTGGCCGGGCAACAGCAACAAGTAGGAAGGGCCGTCTGTGAGTTCGCAGAACCGAACCGGCAGCCGACGCAAAACGATCACTACGATCTCAGGCTTGGCAGTTGCCGGCGCGTTGGTTTTGACTGGATGTTCGCCAGAGGTAGAGAAGGGGTGGCTGCCCACCGAGCGTGGCACCACCAATCACACTGACCGGATCATGGACCTCTGGGTCAACTCATGGATTGCAGCCCTCGTTGTGGGCATCATCACGTGGGGTTTGATCGTTTGGTGCCTTGTCGCCTACCGCCGCCGCAAGGGCACCACGGGTTTCCCGCGGCAGACCAGCTTTAATCTCCCGCTGGAGGTCTTCTACCTGACCATCCCGCTGTTCATGGTCCTGGTGTTCTTCTACTTCACCGACCGCGACCAGCAGGCCATCGATGACCGCTCCAAGCCGGCCGACGTCGTTGTTGACGTCCGCGGCAAGCAGTGGGCCTGGGACTTCAACTATAAGTCCGGCGACGTCGTTACCGAGGACGTCCACGAAGCAGGAGTCCAGGCACACCTGACGGGCAACACCATCAATAAGGAAGCGCTTCCGACGCTCTACCTGCCGGTTGGAAAGTCAGTTGACCTCGAACTGAACTCCCGCGATGTCATCCACTCTTTCTGGGTTCCGGCCTTCCTGCAGAAGCGCGACATGATCCCCGGCAAGACCAACTACATCAGGTTCACCCCCACTAAAGAGGGAACCTACGACGGCAAGTGCGCCGAGCTCTGTGGTGAGTACCACTCCGAAATGCTGTTCCGCGTCAAGGTTGTCTCTGAAGCCGAATTCCAGGCTCACATGGACAAGCTCAAGGCAGATGGCAACACGGGACTTCGCGGCGAAGAGTATGACCGCAACCCGAACCTGAACGAAATTAAGTAAGGGGAGCGACGTGGCTACTTATACCCAGACCGCACCTACCGGAACCCTTGAGGCTCCCGTAGTTCCTAAGTCCAAGGGACGCATCGTCGTCAACTGGATCACCTCCACCGACCACAAGACCATCGGGTACATGTACCTGATCGCGTCGTTTGTGTTCTTCTGCCTCGGTGGCGTCATGGCTCTGCTCATCAGGGCTGAACTGTTCGAACCAGGCATGCAGATCCTGCAGACCAAAGAGCAGTACAACCAGCTCTTCACGATGCACGGCACCGTCATGCTGCTGATGTTCGCGACGCCTCTGTTTGCCGGTTTCACCAACGTCATCATGCCGCTGCAGATCGGCGCTCCCGACGTCGCGTTCCCGCGGCTGAACGCACTGGCCTTCTGGTTCTTCCTCTTCGGCTCCACTATCGCGGTGTCCGGCTTCATCACCCCGCAGGGTGCGGCGTCGTTCGGCTGGTTCGCTTACGCGCCGCTGTCCAACACCACGTTCAGCCCCGGCATCGGCGGTGACCTGTGGGTCTTCGGACTGGCGCTGTCAGGCTTCGGCACCATCCTTGGTGCGGTCAACTTCATCACCACCATCATCTGCATGCGCGCTCCGGGCATGACCATGTGGCGGATGCCCATCTTCACCTGGAACGCCCTGGTGACGTCCATCCTCGTGCTGATGGCCTTCCCGCCGCTGGCTGCCGCACTGTTCGCGCTCGGTGCCGACCGCCGCTTCGGTGCCCACATCTTTGATCCGGAGAATGGCGGCGCGGTTCTGTGGCAGCACCTGTTCTGGTTCTTCGGCCACCCCGAGGTGTACATCATCGCGCTGCCGTTCTTCGGCATTGTGTCGGAGATCTTCCCGGTCTTCAGCCGTAAACCGATCTTCGGCTACAAGGGCCTGGTCTACGCGACCATCGCCATTGCAGCACTGTCCGTAACCGTGTGGGCGCACCACATGTACGTGACCGGTTCGGTGCTGCTGCCGTTCTTCGCCTTCATGACCATGCTGATCGCAGTGCCTACCGGCGTGAAGTTCTTCAACTGGATCGGCACGATGTGGCGGGGGTCCCTGACGTTCGAGACTCCGATGCTGTGGAGCCTCGGCTTCCTCATCACGTTCCTGTTCGGTGGCCTGACCGGGATCATCCTGGCTTCGCCGCCGCTGGACTTCCACGTGTCTGACTCCTACTTTGTGGTGGCGCACTTCCACTACGTGGTGTTCGGCACGGTGGTGTTCGCGATGTTCGCAGGCTTCTACTTCTGGTGGCCAAAATTCACCGGCAAAATGCTCAACGAGCGCCTCGGAAAGATCCACTTCTGGCTGCTGTTCCTCGGCTTCCACGGCACCTTCCTCATCCAGCACTGGCTGGGCGTTGAAGGCATGCCCCGCCGTTACGCCGATTACCTGGTGGAGGACAACTTCACCTGGATGAACCAGTTCTCCACCATCTCCTCGTTTGTGCTCGGTGCATCCCTGATTCCGTTCTTCTGGAACGTCTACATCACTTGGCGCAGCTCAGAGCGCGTTGAGGTGGACGATCCCTGGGGCTTCGGCGCCTCGCTTGAGTGGGCTACCTCCTGCCCGCCGCCGCGGCACAACTTCACCTCGCTGCCCCGGATCCGTTCAGAGCGTCCCGCCTTGGACCTCCACCACCCTGAGCTCTCGCAGGTACATACCGTTGAATCGCCTGCAGCCGCAGCAGCGGTGCTCGGTAACGCCGACCAGAAGGACACCGCCAAGTGAAAATCGAATCATGGATATTTGGAGCCGGAGTCTTCTTCTTCGTACCGGTTTCCCTGGTCTACGGTTTCCTGACCAACTGGCATGAGTGGGTCGGAACCCTCGGGATCCTCCTGGTGGGCGGACTCTCCGGAATGATCGGCGGCTACCTTGGCTTCACCGGCAAGCGCATCGGGATGCGTCCCGAGGACCGCAACGATGCCGAGATCCACGAGGGCGCCGGCGAACAGGGGCACTTCAGCCCCTGGAGCTGGTGGCCGCTGGTTCTGGGCCTCGCCTGTGCGGGCGGATTCCTGGGCCTCGCAGTGGGTTGGTGGATCCTGTTCATCGCAGCCGGCCTCGCAGTCGTAGCCCTCGTGGGTTGGGTCTTCGAGTACAGCCGTGGGGACCACGCCCACTAGAAGCCACTGAGCTTCAGCAAAGAATTGCACATTACGACGTCGGGCCCCACCAGAAGGTGGGGCCCGACGTCGTTCTTGTCCGTTCGATTTCGCACGGGGAGTTGTGGGGCAATGCCCTCTGGGAGGGGCTAGCTGGCTCCCTGTGACTCCAGGAGCTTTGCCAGCATCCGCAGGGCCGCCTCGGCGTCGCTGTGGCTGACAGGGCCGTTGAGGGCGCCCTCGGGGACTGAAAGCTCTACTTCGCAGCCGAAGGGGAAATCGGCGGTCATGACTTCCAGCAGGGAGCGGGCGTCGACACCCTGGATGCCGGCCTTGCGGATGCTGACTGGAAGTCCCGTTGCGGTCACTGCCCTGACGAACATCGCGGCGGGACGGGCATGCAAGCCGACTGACGCTGACACAACGGCCTTATGCACTGGCAAGGGGTCTCCCATTTCCTGACGGCCCCCAAAGCCGTGATCGCTAAATTTCCTGTCCAATATATCCGGCCGGATGGCTGCGCGACCAAACGGGGGGAGCAAGGGCGGTCCGTTGCTGGAACTGGTCTAGTCCAGCGACGCTGTTTGCCTTAAGCTTGGACAGTGAAAACTGACGCAAGGACGTACCTCCGTGGCTGCTAATGCCCGCGGCGTTGCCGGTGAAATTGACCGCAGCAACGGGACTGCCATCTACATCCAGCTCAGGGAGATCCTCCGGGCCTACATCAGCGATTCCTGTCCGCCTGGATCTGCCCTGCCCTCGGAACGGGACCTTGCCTTGCGGTTCGGCTTGGCCCGGATGACAGTCCGGCAGGCCATCGATGCCCTGGTGGGCGAGGAAGTCCTCGAACGGGTTGTCGGCCTCGGCACATTCGTGCGGAAGCCCAAACTCGACCTTCAGGTGAAACTCACCTCGTACAGCGAAGAGATGCAACGCCGCGGCATGATCCCCGCCGCCAAGGTCCTGAGCTTTGAACAGATCGGTGCCAGTGCCTTCCTGGCCCGTGAACTGCAGGTGGAGGAGGGGACACCACTGGTGCGTTTCCGTCGGCTGCTGCTGGCGGACGGTGAGCCGATGAGCGTGGACGAGAATTTCATCCCGGCGCAGCGCGTCCCGGGTCTTCTGGACGGCGAGCCCCCAACATCGCTCTACAACGTGCTGAGTGAGCAGTTCGGCCTCGTGATGGAGTGGGGGGAGGACATGATCGAGGCGACGGCCGCTTCCCCCTCTACCGCGCGCCTGCTCAACGTCGACGTCGGCGCCCCCTTGCTCAAAATCCAGAGGCACGCCTTTGTTGCCAGGGCGATGGTGGACTACTCGGTTTCGTATTACCGGGCCGACCGCTACAAACTATGGGTACCGCTCCAGCGGCCGGGTGCGAGGCCTGCCCGGAACCAATCGCTCGGCTACCGCAACCACTAGTAACGGGGCCAAAAGCCGGCAACAGCGGCGGCTGCCGTTAACGGGAAAGGCCCGGTCCAAATGGACCGGGCCTTTCCCGTTGGAGCATAGCTAGTGTGAATCAGTGGCTGAGGCTCTTGCTTTCCTCGCCGGCCTCTACTGCAGGGGCGTGGTGGCCGTGTGCGGCCTCCAGCTCTGCAGGCGTGGCCGGTGCAACTCGGTCCTCGAAGAACCACTTGGACAGGAAAGCACGCTGCTTTTCCTTGCGCGTCACAATGCCGTGGTCGTTGGGGACCGCTGGCAGCGGCGAGGGGGATTCGAATCCGACGAGCTTGTAGCGCTTGTACTCATCCAGCGGTGCGTGCACTTCGATGAATTCGCCATGCGGAAGGCGGACAATGCGTCCGGTCTCCCGGCCATGGAGTGCGATTTCGCGGTCCTTGCGCTGGAGCGCCAGGGCTACCCGCTTGGCAACCATAAACGCGATGACTGGGCCGATGAAGAACAAGGCGCGGAGCCAGTACGTCACATCGTTCAGGGACACGTGGAAGTGTGTGGCGATGAGGTCCGAACCAGCGGCCGCCCACATCACGCAGTACCAGACGAAGCCGGCGACGCCGATGGCGGTGCGGGTGGGGGCGTTCCGCGGACGGTCCAGGACGTGGTGTTCGCGGGTGTCCTTGGTGATCCAGCTTTCGATCCACGGGTACATGAACATCACCGTGAACAGAATGCCTGCGGGCACCAGGGCGGGCAGCAGAACGTTCAGCGTCAGGGTGTATCCGAAGACCACGTACTCGAACTGGAAGTCACCGATGACACCGGGCATAAGCCTCAGGGCGCCGTCAACAAATCCGATGTACCAGTCAGGCTGGGTACCGGCCGACACTGGTGAGGGGTCGTATGGGCCGTAGTTCCAGATCGGGTTGATCGTGAAGAAGGCCGCCATCAGGGCAATCACACCGAAGACGATGAAGAAGAAGCCGCCTGCCTTGGCTGCGTACACGGGGCCTAGCGGGTAGCCAACAACGTTGCCGTCGTTGCGGCCCGGGCCGGGGTACTGCGTGTGCTTGTGCACAACCACCATAAAGAGGTGCAGAACGATCATCAAAAGGATGAGCGCGGGTACGAGCAGGATGTGCAGCATATAAAGGCGGCCGATCACAGCCGTTCCCGGGAACTCTCCGCCGAAGAAGAAGAAGGAAATGTATGTTCCGACAACCGGGATTGCCTTCATAACGCCGTCGATGATTCGCAGGCCGTTGCCGGAGAGCAGGTCATCGGGGAGGGAGTAGCCAGTGAAGCCGGCTGCCATGGCGAGGATCAGAAGGACGCTGCCGACAACCCAGTTCATTTCACGCGGTTTGCGGAAGGCGCCCGTGAAGAAAACGCGCAGCATGTGCACGGCGATCGAGGCGACGAAGAGCAGTGCTGCCCAGTGGTGTACCTGGCGCATGAACAGGCCGCCACGGATGTCGAAGGAAATGTCCAGCGAGGAGCTGTACGCCACGGACATTTCGACATTCTTCAACGGCAGGTATGAACCGTCGTAGTGGGTCTCAGCCATGGACGGATCAAAGAAGAACGTCAGGAAGGTGCCCGAGAGGAGCAGGATGACGAAAGAGTAGAGGGCGACTTCACCGAACATGAATGACCAGTGATCGGGGAATACCTTGCGTCCGAATTCGCGCAGGATTCCTGATCCGCCAACTCGGGCGTCAACAAAATCAGTGATGCGTCCGGCTTTAGTCTTGGCGACGAAGGCGGGGGCTTCAGCTCTTGATGCTGCGCTCATGCTCATCACGCTCCCAGTAACTCGGTCCTACAGGTTCATTGAAGTCGCTGGTTGCGACCAGGTAACCCTCGGCGTCCACTGCAATCGGCAGTTGGGGGAGGGGCCGGCTGGCCGGGCCAAAGATCACTTTGCACTCGTTCGTGAGGTCAAAAGTGGACTGGTGGCACGGGCACAGCAGGTGGTGCGTCTGCTGCTCGTACAGAGCAACGGGGCAACCGACGTGGGTGCAGATCTTGGAGTAGGCAACGATTCCGTTGTAGCTCCAGTCTTCGCGGCCCTCTGAGGGGTTCAGCGAGGCCGGATCCAGGCGCATGAGCAGGACAACTGCCTTGGCCTTTTCGTTGAGCTTGCCTTCATGCAGTTCGTTCAGGCCCTCGGGAATCACGTGGAAAGCCGAGCCGATGGTGACGTCAGAGGCCTTGATAGGCGTGCCGTCGGGGTCGCGTGTGAGGCGCTTGAGCTTGCCCTCCTGCGGTGCCCACATGGTGTGGGACAGCGCCCGGTCGGGGCGGGGGCCAAGGTCACCGAAAACCGCAATCGCGGGAAGCGGGGCCAGGGCCATAGCACCAAGCAGCGTGTTGCGGATGAGCGGGCGGCGCTTAATGCCGGTCTCTTCCACGATGTCATCCACGATCCGCACTGCCGCCAGGCGGTCTTCTTCGGTGCGGATGGGATGGCGTTCTTCGGAGACTTCATGGTCCGGCATCAGGGCTTTGGCCCAGTGCACAATACCGGTGCCGATGCCAAGCATCGCAAACGCGGTGCCCAGGCCCAGCAGGGCGTTCTGCAGCCGGATGGTAGCGATGCTTGTGCCCTCGCCCAAGTCGATGGCGAAGTACGCCACCAGGAAGATCAGGGTGCCGACAACTGACGCGCCGAAAAGTACGGCGACCTGCCGTTCTGCACGCTTTGCGGCCTTCGGGTCCGTGTCGGCCAGGCGCAAACGGTGCGGGGGAATTCCAGGATCCTGGAACTTCTCCACCTCATTCTGACCAGCCGTAGCTACGGTGCCCGAGTGGTTCGGACTGCCGTCACTATGGTTGCCCATAATTCGCCTCATCCTTCTCTCGTCCCGGCGTCTGCCGGGTTAGTTTTCAATTTCAGACTGCTGACTGGGCAGCAGAAGTTCTTAAGTTTCCCGTTGCGCCTAAGACGTACGGGAAGTAAGCCAGATGGTGAACGCGATGATGACACCCAGGCCTGCAACCCAGACGAAGAGTCCTTCAGCGACCGGGCCCAAGGCGCCGAGGTCAGCGCCACCGGGGGAGCCGTTGGCCTCGATCTGCTTCAGGAACGTGACGATGTCTCGCTTGCCCTCGGGGGTGACGTTTGCATCACTGAAGACGGGCATGTTCTGCGGTCCGGTGACCATCGCTTCGTAGATGTGCTTGCCGGATACATCGGCAAGGGCGGGAGCGAACTTGCCGCGGGTGAGTGCACCGCCGGCTGCTGCTGCGTTGTGGCACATCGCGCAGTTCACGCGGAAGAGCTCGCCACCCTTGGCGGCGTCGCCCTGCTCATCAAGCAGGTGTTCTTCAGGAATTGCAGGGCCGGCGCCCAGGGAAGCTACGTAGGCTGAAAGCTGGTGGGTCTGGGCCTCGTTGAACTGGGCCGGCTTTTTGTACGCCTGGGGACCGTTCATCTGCATGGGCATCCGGCCGGTACCGACCTGGAAATCAACGGACGCGGCACCGACGCCAACCAGCGAGGGGCCATCCTGGCTGCCGCTCGCGCCCATGCCGTGGCAGGTGGCGCAGTTAGCTTCAAAGAGCTTTTCGCCCTCGGCGGTGTCATTGGCGCTGAAGCTGGTGGTGGATGCCTTGGCCTCGTTGACGGTGGTGGCCACGGCGTACAGCCCACCAGTGACGAGGAGTCCCATCAGTAGCAGCGCGATTACTGCGAGTGGGTGACGCCGCTTTTGCGAGAGAGCCTTCACGTGGTGGTTCCTTTATTCGATCGTGCGCCGGCTCCGTGAGCCGCTTTTTGAAATTCTGCCTCTTGTAGAAAAGGAATCAAAGCTTGACTACTTCAGTACGTAGATGACCAGGAAGAGGCCGATCCAGACAACGTCCACAAAGTGCCAGTAGTAAGACGTGACGATCGCGGAGGTTGCTTCGAAGTGGCCGAACTTCTTTGCTGCGAACGAGCGTCCGATGATGAAGAGGAAGGCTATGAGGCCGCCGATGACGTGCAGGCCGTGGAAGCCGGTGGTCATGTAGAACGCTGAGCCGTAGGCATTGGATGAGAGCGATACGTGCTCTGAAACAAGCATCGCGTATTCAGTTGCCTGGCCGGCGACGAAGAACGCACCCATGATGAAGGTCAGCGTGAACCATTCGTTCATGCCCCAGCGGGAGAACTGGAACGGGCCGCCTGTTTTGCGAGGCTGCAGCCGTTCGGCGGCGAAGACGCCCATCTGGCAAGTAAAGGAACTGGCCACGAGGACGATCGTGTTGACGAGCGCAAAGGGGAAGTTGAGCTTGGCTGTCTCTTCCGCCCACATCTGTCCGCTCGTGGAGCGCAGCGTGAAGTACATGGCGAAGAGACCGGCGAAGAACATCAACTCACTGGACAGCCAGACTACGGTTCCGACAGAAACCATATTGGGGCGGTTCAGCGTGGGGTGCGCCGGGGTACTGGGGGCATGGGTCGCAGATGTCACATAGACATTATGTCTATAAAAGTCCGTAGTTCCCAACGCGAACCGCCTTTTCGGGGGACTTTTTCTACAAAGACGCGAAATCACTGCGAAAACTTCCCGGCGGTGTTCACATTGGTCAGGTCCGAGGTGGCTCGATAGCATCAGAAGGTGACTTCTCAGGCAACCGCGCCGGCGGACAGCAACACTTGGCCGCGGCTCATATCGGCTCTTATCAACGGTACTGACCTCACAGCGGGCAACACCGCTTGGGCGATGGACAGAATCATGTCAGGAGAGGCGACCCCTTCGCAGATTGCCGGATTCCTGGTTGCCCTCAGCGCCAAGGGTGAAACTGTCGACGAAATCTCGGGCCTGGTCGACACGATGCTGCGCCATGCAACACCGATCGAGATCCCCGGTGAGAAGCTGGACATCGTTGGTACCGGCGGTGACCAGCTCAATACCGTCAACATTTCCACCATGTCTGCCCTCGTCGCTGCTGGCGCTGGAGCGAAGGTCGTAAAGCACGGTAACCGTGCAGCGTCTTCGTCCTCCGGATCTGCCGACGTGCTTGAAGCGCTGGGGGTCAGGCTCGACCTCCCGGTGGCTCAGGTGGCACGCAACGCGGGTGAGGCTGGAATCACTTTCTGCTTCGCGCAGGTATTCCACCCGTCTTTCCGTCACACCGCCGTGCCCCGCCGGGAGCTCGCCATCCCCACCGCTTTTAATTTCCTGGGGCCGCTGACCAACCCTGCCCGGGTACAGGCCTCGGCCGTGGGAGTGGCGAATGCCCGGATGGCTCCGCTGGTTGCAGGCGTTCTGGCGAAGCGGGGCAGCCGCGGCCTGGTTTTCCGTGGCAATGACGGGCTGGACGAACTGACTACGACGGGTCCTTCAACCGTTTGGGAAATCCGTGAGGGCGCGGTCGCTGAACTGAATTTCGAACCGGCCGGGCTGGGCATCCGTCCCGCGACTGTGGAGGAACTCCGCGGCGGGGACGCCCAGGCGAATGCCGCCGTCGTCCGTGATGTCCTTGCCGGCAAGACCGGCGCAGCACGGGATGCCGTGCTGCTTAACGCGGCCGCTGGACTGGTGGCTTTGGATGTATCGTCCGAGGGCCCGTTCCTGGAGCGTATGCGTTCGGCGCTTGCCCGGGCCGCGGAGTCGATTGATACCGGTGCCGCGGCTGCGGTCCTCGATAAGTGGGTTTCACTGACGCGGCCCTGACCCGTGTACACAGAAAGACGCGGGCCCGGCTGTGAAACCGGGCCCGCGTCTTTTCCGGGGAAGTGGTCCTACTGTTCGAAGCCGAGCGCGAATGCCGCGTCGAGATCGTGCTGGGAGTAGGCACGGAACGCAATGTGTGTGGTCGTGTGAACCACCGCGGCTACCTTTGACAGCTTGTCGGCAATCACGTCAGCCAGGTCCTCGTGCCGGGCGACGCGGGCAACAGCGATGAGGTCCCATTCGCCTGTGACGGAATAGACCTCGCTGATGCCCGGGATCGCGGAAATTTCCTCGGCGGTTTCCGGGATGCGGGCGGCGTCGGTCTTGATCAGAACGAATGCGGTGATCACTGTTCAATCCTTCCGGATCTGTTGGCCGTAGCTGTGCCCGGCAAGACTCTGTGGTGATGCCAGCCTATTACATGGGAGGTGTTCATCAGGCGTGGCGCGGGCGCGTGGCCGGCAGCGTGGTCACGACTTTCGAAGCCTGCGTACCAGTGCAAGAAGTGCCCGGTAGCCCACCAGAAACAGCCCCAGGCTCAAGAGCGCAACAACCACGAAGGCCAGTACTACGCTTTGTCCCGTCAGCGCCCTTAGGATCATGCCGCCGGCCACGGCGCCAAGCCAGACCACGGCGCCGGTTGCCATGGACAGGGGACGCTGCCAGGCCCGCCCCGCAAGCCAGGCGATGGCGGCCGCAGCCAGGAACGGCCATGCGGTGAGAAACACGCCGGTGACGATGTCGCCGCGCTGGTGGGCATCCCTGCCGATCGCTGCGAAAACGAGGATGAGGACGGCGTCGGACAGTGCGGCGGCGGTGATGGCGCGCCCGCCGCCGGTTAAAGATTGGTGCTGGGTCCAGGTCATGGCTTCGAGCCTAACCCGGCGATGGCGGCGGCCCGGTCCTGATGCTTGCCGGGGTGCGGGGGATTATGGAAGATGGGTGGGACAACGGCGCTCGTCAAGGGGGAGGCACAGTGCGTCTGATCCAGGTGGCCCAGCAGGCACACGACCTCCAGCGGGCCGCTGAGTTCTATTCACTTCTGCTTGGGGTGCAGCCAGCGGCGGTCTATGACACGCCGGGGCTGCTGTTTTTCGATCTGGAAGGCGTCCGGCTCCTGCTGGAGCGCGGCGCGCCGTCGTCGGTCCTCTTTTTGGAGGTGGAGGACGTCCGGACAAGCATCAGCGTCCTGCAGGGCAGGGGAGTGGAGGTGGTTGCGCTGCCGAAGGTGGTCTTTCACCATGGCGACGCCGCCCTCGGTCCGGCAGGAACCGATGAGTGGATGGCCTTCATCCGTGACTCGGAAGGGAACACGGTGGGGCTGGTTAGCCGGCACCCTCCGGCCGTTGTGCCGGGTGCGGCCCCGGACTAGGCTCTTGCCGGAAGGAGCAACCATGCAAAAGATTTCCACGTGCCTGTGGTTCGAGAACCAGGCCGAAGAAGCGGCCGAGTTCTATGTGTCGGTCTTCGGCGATTCCAGGATTCTGGACGTCTCGCGGTTCGGCGAGGGCGGTCCCGGCCAGGCCGGGCAGGTCATCACCGTTGAGTTTGAGGTCGAGGGCCGGAAGTTCATGGCACTCAATGGGGGAGCGGCGGCCAATTTCACGGAAGCCGTCTCGTTTGTGGTCGACTGTTCGGACCAGGAGGAAGTGGACCGCTACTGGTCGGCGTTGACGGACGGCGGGGCGGAGAGCCAGTGCGGCTGGTTGAAGGACCGTTACGGCGTCTCCTGGCAGATCGTGCCGGCGGTCCTGGGCTCACTGATTGGCGGTCCGGATCCGGAGGGCGCCCAGCGCGCAATGCAGGCCATGCTGGGCATGCAGAAGCTTGACATTGCCGCACTTCAGATGGCTTACGACGGGTAGGAAGCGCTGCGCAGCCCGGGTCGACTCGACAATGAGGTCATTTCCGTAGCCTGAGTCGCACTTGCCGTCGTGGATCACGCCCGACCCGGGGCCACGGCGTAGTTTTCCATAGAGTCGAATACCGCCGCATGCACTCCCGTAACGGTTCGCGCGCAGTCGCGGACAAAGGACGCACTTTCTCCGTTGCCGCCAATCCACATGTCGATCCACAGGGAATCACCTCCGTGTTCGTCGGCGCCGATGTGGCTGGGGGCCGTTCTCCAGAGCCGGTCTGTCCCCATGCCATGGGTGGTGTCAACGGCTGCTGGTGTCCTTTCTCAATTTAGTTGGCCACCTTGACGTGGGAAAAGGCCAGATAAATTGAGACGGATGGGGTAGGAACCGTCTCAATTTAGTTGGCCATTCCGTATCGAACGCTCGGCGTCCTTGTCCCACGGGGGTGAGGTCAGGGGAAGCAGGCTGAGGCCCAGTGCTGGCTGGGTGCCGTGGCCGGGGGTAGTTCCGCTTGCCCTGCCACGAGAAGAACGCCCGGACCGGAAGCGCCGACTCAAGCCCGAGCGATGCCAGAGCCCCAGAAAGCGGCGTATTCGCCATCCGCCCGTCCAGACGCGCCAACACACGGGTCTCGTCCGTCATGTTCGAAGGCAGCGACCTCAGCGCGGCAGCAGCATCCATGGTGGCCAGATTAACTGAGACAAACCCCAGAAATCCGTAGGTGGCCAGGTAAGTTGCGAAAATGGCCAACTAAATTGCGACAGGACAGCTGGAGAGGTGCAGCGTGATTCATCTGATGAGATACGAAGGGTTCTACTTTACATAATGTAGATTATCGGCGTTCTCGGAGAGCGGAGAGTGGCCTACGTTAAGCCGACGCTAAGCGGGCGCTGTGGATTGCCAGCCTTGTTGGCGAATTGCCAAACGATCTGGCGAATTTTGCCAGCGAGTTAGCGAATCGCCGGTTCCGATCGGTCATGCGAGCCGCGAATGGTGCGCGTTGGACCGGGTCGGCGCTTGGCCTCGGCGACGCAACCCGACCCGACCCTGAACTCTACTGGAACGAACTTTTGGCCGATTCTAGTGGCAACGCGAGCCGCTCGAGAGCTGCTCATACGGGCGCGTTCTTTTGGGTCAGCTGCCCGCACCGTTGGCCAACAAAGGCCACCCGAATTCCCGCTTCGGCCACGCTCCTCGGCTCGCCAACTAGGCTGGCAAGCCACGGGCGCCTCCGGGGCTTCCGTTTGATGTTGCCGCAGGTCAGGTCCGGCTGGTCGCCCTGTGACCCAAAGCCATGATTTATGCCTCATGGAACTACACGCGAGTGATTGGCTTGTTCCGCGCCGAGCAAGGCAACGTTTAGGTCACCGGTCGGCGCACACGCCGAAAAGATCGCCCGAAATGCTCTTGCGTGTGGTCATTCCCTAGTTGGCAACGCCTTTGCGTTTCCGCAGGCCGTGTCCGACTCCGGGCAGGGCACATCCCCCTGGGATGCCCCCGTACTCCCATGAAGAGGCTCTTTTCCATGCGCAGAAAAAATCTGCTGGCTGCCGGCATGCTCACGGTTCTACTCGCCACCTCGGCGTGTGGCGCCGTAACCGGCGTCCCAAAACTCGTCCGCTCGGTCTTCGGGGCTGGCCAACGCCGGCGTTGAAGCCAGCTCCAGCACCCAGCCCGACAAGCTGGCGACAATTCGCCGGCCCCCGCTTTTGTGTCCGGAACACCGGCCGGCTGCACAGGAAACGGCTCCCCCGGCCAGCCCGGCCATTGTCTAATCCCGAGTGCTCGCCAAGAATGAACCAATGACGGTCTACCTGCGTTCACTTGAAACTGCTGTTCCGCCGACGGTGCTTGTCCAGGCCGAAGCCCGTGATGTTTTTGGAGCCCAGCCGGGCCTGACCAGATTGGGCTCGCGGCTGGTGAGTACCTGCTTCGATTCAGCCGCCATCATTACGCGGCATACCGCCGTCGAAGAAATGACCATGGCGTTCCGTTCGGACGATCCGCAGTTCTTTGATCCCGCCACGGGTCTGCTCCTGAACCCCACCACCAAGGTGCGCAATGAGATCTTCGCCCGGGAAGTCACCAAACTTTTCATCGAGTCCGCCCGGGCTGCCGTGGATGCCTGCCCGGATCTCGCCTTACTTGACATAACCCACGTCATTACCGTCTCCTGCACAGGGTTCTTCAACCCCGGTCCTGACTATAAGATCGTCCGCGCGTTGGGGTTGGATCCGGCGGTCCAGCGTTATCACCTCGGATTCATGGGCTGCTACGCCGCCTTTCCAGCACTGCGGGCAGCCAAGTCCTTCTGTGAAGCAGATCCGCAGGCCGTTGTCCTGGTGGTCTGTGCCGAGCTGTGCTCCCTGCACGTGCGGACCTCGAACGATCCCGACACGATCATGGGTTCGGCGCTGTTCGCCGACGGGGCGGCGGCAGCCATCATTACGGCCCGGAACGATCCGGACTCACCTGCCCTGATGCAACTGGACCACTTCGAAACCGTCCTTACGCCGGTGGGCGAGGAATCCATGGCGTGGAACATCGGCGACCACGGCTTCGAAATGGTGCTGGGCAACTACGTCCCCCACATCATCGACGATCACATCATCGGCGCCCTCACACCGCTGCTGGCCCGGGATCCCTCGTTGCGTAGAATCCCCTACCGTGACATCCGCCATTGGGCCATCCATCCCGGCGGCCGGAGCATCCTGGACAAGGTCCAGACGCGTCTTGAACTCACGGACCAGCAACTCGTTCCGGCACGGGATACGCTGCGGGACTACGGCAATATGAGCAGCGCCACCGTGCTGTTTGTCCTCAGGCACATCCTGGAGCAGCCACCGGTGGAGGGTGAGGAACGCATCTGCTCCATGGCGTTCGGCCCCGGACTCACGGTGGAAACCGGGCTCTTCACGAAACTCCGCCAGGCCGCCACCGCGAAACGGGCGGTGCAGCCCGAGGCGGCCTCGTCACTGGCCTGAACTGTGTCCCTGATGCGGCAACGGGCTGTGGACGCAGTGGAAATGATGGACTTGCCGGACTGTGATCCCACCAAACTGGAGCTCACGTACCAACAGTTCGGACTGGTGAACCGGCTCTTCTCCGGCTGGCGGCGGCTGTATTGCCGCGAGCTTCGCCCTCTGCTCTCCCAGGAGTCTGCAACCACGCTCCTCGACATAGGATGCGGCGGTGGGGACCTGGCACGCCAGCTCGCCCTCTGGTCTGCCCGGGACAAACTGCTGCTCGACGTCACCGGCATTGACCCGGACGCCAGGGCATACAGCTACTCGTCACGCCACCCCCACCACGTCTCACTCCGGTTCCGCCAGGCGGACAGTGCCGACCTGGTCCGCGAAGGCCGCCGGTTCGACGTCGTTATCTCGAACCACGTCATCCACCACCTCCAACCAGCAGACCTGGCTCAGCTCCTGGCAGATTCGCAAGACCTGGCGCGCCGGATTTCCCTGCACAACGACCTCCGCCGGAATATCGCAGCCTACGCACTTTTCTCCCTGGCGGCCCTCCCCCTCCGCGGCTCGTTCATCCGTGCGGACGGCCTGACCTCGATCAGGCGCAGCTACACCCCGGCAGAACTCACTGCCGCCGCTCCCCCGGGCTGGCACGTGGCGCGCCACTCCCCTTTCCACCAGGTCCTCATCCACCGCCCGGACCATCCAGATGGTTGACGTGGTGATCGTCGGCGGCGGACCCGTGGGCCTCTATCTCGCCGCCCTGCTGCTGCAGGAAGGCGTCGCGGTGAGGGTCCTTGAACAGCGGCTTCACCGGGAATCCCACTCGCGGGCCATCGGCATCCATCCCCCCGCCCTCGCGGCCCTGGAGAGAGTGGGCGTGGCCCGCGCCATGGTTGATGCCGGCGTGCAAATCCGCGGCGGCATTGCAGTCAGTGGCGCGAAGACCGTAGGGTCAATGTCCTTCGCGTCGGTCTCGGAGCGCTTCCCGTTTGTCCTGTCGCTCGCCCAGTTCACAACGGAATCCCTGCTGGAGCAGCGTGTACACGAACTCGACGGTGAGGCGCTCGTCAGGGGCGCCAGGGTGACGGAAATAGCGGACGACGGCGGACTGGTCACCGTCCGAACTGCGGCCACCAAGACGGGCAGTGCCGGTGCCCGGATCACCTCACGGCTTTTGGTCGCCGCCGACGGCTCGCGGTCCATGATGCGTAGCCTGCTGGGCATCCGGACCACGTCCCGAACCTATCCCGACCATTATGTGATGGGTGATTTCGAAGGTTCCGGCGAAAACCTGAACGAAGCCGTCCTGTACCTCGAGGCCGAAGGGATAGTGGAATCCTTTCCGCTGCCGGGCGGTCTCCGCCGCTGGGTAGTGAGGATTCCCCGGCCCGAACCGGTCCCGGACGCCGTCGAACTGGCACGGATGGTCCACCACCGCACGGGGATCCGGCCGGACCCGGCCACCAACACCATGCTCAGTAGCTTCAGCCCGCGCTCCACGGTGGCGTGCCGATCAGTCGCGGGGCGGGCGGTCCTGATCGGTGATGCTGCCCATGAAATAAGCCCCATCGGCGGCCAGGGCATGAACCTTGGCTGGCTGGACGCGGCGGAACTCGCGCCGATCATCTGTGATGCCATGGCGGGGGAACCGGTTGGCCAGCGACTGCACGCCTATTCCGCCCGGCGTCGTAAGGCCGCCTCCGCGGCGCGGTGGCAGTCCGAAGTGAATATGACGCTGGGGCGCCCGCTGGGGCCGCCGTTCCTGGCGTTGAGGAACCGGGCAGTCAGCGCGGTGTCCGGCTTTCCGGCGGCCAACAGGCTGGTGGCCCGCCGGTTCACCATGCAGTGACCCCCGCGCCGGAGGGCGCCGGGTCAGGAGTTCACGAAGTAGCAGTCGTAACTGTCCTGGCTGATGATCAGGCCGTCACGGACTTCAAAGACCGACGACGTCCGGGCGCGGATGGTCTCCCCGGCATCCCAGTACCGCAGGTCCATAAGCGTCCTCGCCGACCAGTCGGCCTCCACCACAACCCGACCGCCTTCGCAGGTAGTGCGGCGGATCTCGAACTTCTGGTCCGCCACTACTTCGCGGCTTTGATCGGCACCGGCCATCGCCTGGCCCCGCGTGCGTGTGGAGCCTTGGGGCGCGAGCAGGTGCGGCGCTTCAAGCAGGACGAAGTCCGCAGCGAGGAAAGGGCCGATGGCCCCGCCGTCACCGCCGGCTTCCAGGGTCCGGATAAAGTCCAGGACAAGTTCCAGAGCGTTGGGTTCGGACGCAGTCAGTTCAGCCATGGCATCGACATTAGCCGACGCGGCCGACGCCGTGCGGCGTCCGCCGCTAGGCTTTCCGCATGACCGCTGTATCACCGCCCACTTCAATCACTCCTGAGCACCTGAGGGAACGGGTACAGGAAATCCTGTCCGCGGGATCGCTGCCGCCCATCGTCCAGGCCGGGAATCCCGTACTCCGCCAGCGGGCCGCGGCCTTCGACGGCCAGATCAGCGCCGGCGAGCTGGACCAGTTGATTGCCCTCATGCGCGAAGTGATGCACGAAGCCCCTGGTGTGGGGCTGGCCGCCCCGCAACTCGGAATCCCGCTGCAGCTGGCAGTCCTTGAGGACCAGTACGACGTCGACCCGGAGGCCGCTGCACTGCGGCACCGTAGCCCGCTGGAGTTCCTCACCGTCATCAACCCGCGCTACACGGCCGTCGGAACGGAAACGGCCGCGTTCTTCGAGGGGTGCCTCTCGTTGAGCGGCCTGCAGGCAGTGGTGGTACGGCCTGAACGGGTGCTGCTCCGATTCGATACCCCCGGAGGCCTGGCGTCGGAACGGGAATTCGAGGGCTGGCAGGCGAGAATTGTGCAGCACGAGACCGATCACCTCCATGGCACCCTGTACGTTGACCGCGCCGAGTTGAGGTCCTTGAGCTCCAGCGCCGAGTATGCCGCCAGCTGGGCCGAGCCGGGGATCGGAAAGGCCCGTGCCGCCTTGGGATTCCTGCCCGAGAATCCCTGACGCGCCTACGGATCAGTCCGGCGGTACGGCTGCCGGATTCGCGTCGGTCGGGAGGAGCCCGGCCCACCAGCGCAGGATGTGCTCGAATCTCTGCCGCCGGTGCTGCGGCCTGCCTGACCGGGAAAGTTCATGGTCCTCACCCGGGAACACCAGCAGCCGGGCTTCCACACCCTGCCGCTTCAGGGCCGTGAAATACCGCTGGCCCTGCTCCAGCGGACACCTGAGATCGTTTTCGCTGTGGATGACCAGCGTCGGAGTCTGCACGTTGCCCGCGTGTTCGAACGGGTTTTGGGCGGCGACTTCCACCGCCGAGCCACCGAGGTATTCGCCGCCGAAGTACCAGCCAATGTCGGCCGAGCCCTCGAAACTGACCGGGTCCAGGAATCCACGCTCCACAATGGCACCCTTGAACCGGTGGTGGTGCGCTATGGTCCAGGCGGTCAGATATCCGCCGTACGAGCCGCCCATGATGCCCAGCCGGCCCGCGTCCAGCGCCCGAAATTTGGCCAGCGCCCCGTCCAGGAACGCGAGGACATCCTCCATGTCGTCGGTGCCAAAGCGGCCCTTGATGGCCAGCCCGTGTTCCCGGCCGTAGCCGGCAGAGCCGCGCGGATTGCACATCAGCACGGCATAGCCCGCAGCCGCGTACACCTGGGCTTCGTCGAACAGGGCAACGGTGAACTGGGCAAACGGCCCGCCATGGATGTTCAACAGGACCGGGTGCGGACCCTTGCCTGGAGGCCTGACGAGCCAGCCATGGACGGGATAGCCATCGGGCGCCTCAAACGTCAGTTCCTGTGGAACCACAATGTCCGTCTGTGTCCGCAGAACGGCCGAAAAGTCTGTCAAGAGCCGCATCTGGCCGTCGTCGAACACTGCGAGGTCCCCGTGGGTGGACGGATCGCTGAATACGACGAGCAGCGAGCCACCCGCCCACGCAGCCCCCGTCACCACCTTGTCACCGTGCACCAGCAGGGCATGCCCGCCCGTCGCCCCCAGCTCGAGGAGCTCAACCGAGCCTTGCGCGTTGTTCAGGACCAGGGCGTGGTCAGGGCCGCGGAGCTCAATCCGGGTACCCGGGGCGGCAACATCCATCAACTCAGGATCGGTCAGCGCAACCGGCATGCCGCCGTCAGCCGCGACGCAATACAGCACGGCGTTACGTGCCACAAAGTCCCGGCCCGAACCGCCCAGGTCCCGGGCAATGTAGAACAGCCATTTGCCGTCCCGGGACTGCCGAACCTCCGTGACACTTTGAGATGAGGCTACTCCGTGACCCACCGGGACGGGGTCGCCGCCGGTGACCGGCACCTTGTAGATCAAGGTGGCCAAATCGTCGTCGTTCTCCGGCGGTGCCGCCACGAAGTAGACGGCTGATCCGTCTGCACTGAAAACCCCCGGGCCGGCGTCCGTGGCGAGAAATGTCAGCTGCCGGGCTGCCGGCATTGAGGGCGCCGCCTGCGATGTCAGCGGCTCGCCGCCAAGTTCCGGGACGTCCACGATGAACAACTGCAGCGGCTTGTCGCGCGTGTAGCCAACGCCGTTCAGCCGGTACTGATACGTGGAAATCAACCGGGGTTCCTCCGCCTCTGTGGTGACGGTTTCGCTGCTGCCGTACCTCCCTGGCTCCGGCTCGCGGGAGCTGAAAACTATCCGGTGCGAATCAGGAGACCACGCGAAAGACTCCACTCCGAGCAACCTGTCCGTGATGACCTGGGGTTCACCGCCGCCGGCCTCCACCACGACGAGCTGCGCTTTCGACGACGGCCCGACCGTCCGGAGGAAGGCGAGGACCAGTCCATTAGGAGAGAAGGCAGGGCCGGTGTCCCGGAAGCCCCTGGTTATTCGCCGCGGCAACTGCTCCTGGTTTAACGGAATGTTCCACAACTGGCCCACGTAGGAATCAGCATTGAAATCCGGCCTGGTCACCGACACAACAGCACGGCTGCCGTCCGGGTGAACGGCCGGCGCGGAGACGGAATTGAGCAGCGGGAGGTGTTCTGGCTTCACCCATGTGAGCCTAACGTGCGACTTTCGCCGAGGCGAACACCCGGCCGGAACACTCGCGCGGGCGCCGCGCCGGCTCGCTCCCCGCCCTAAGATGGTCCGTATGCCATCAAGCCCTCGCTCTCCGCTGCGCTGCCCCGTGTGCGGCGCCGCACTGAATGTCCAGGGCAGGCCGGGTGACGCGGCGCGCAAGGCCTTGGTCTGCGGATCCGGGCACAGCTTCGACGCGGCGAAGCAGGGCTACTTCAACCTGCTGGTGGGCAAGGGGACAGTCTTTGAAGCCGACACCGCAGAGATGGTGGCGGCCCGCTTCGCTTTCCTCGACGGCGGGCATTACCGCCCCCTGGCAGACGCCGTCGCGGCCGCCGTCGTGCCCGGGATAACCCCCGGCGAACCATTCACAGTCCTCGATTCGGGTACGGGGACCGGCCACTATCTCAGGGTGGTGCTGGATGAGGTGCAGCGGCGCACCCCCAGCTGCGCCGCCGTCGCCCTCGACATCTCCAAGTTCGCGCTCCGCCGCGCCGCCCGCCTCAACCCCGAGGCCATCAGCCTCGCCTGCGATGTCTGGCAGCCGCTCCCCGTGGCCGACGCCGCCGTCGACGCCATCACGGTGATCTTCGCTCCCCGAAACGCCGCCGAATTCGCCAGGGTCCTCCGCCCCGGCGGGAGACTGGTGATGGTGACGCCGCGCGCGGGACACCTGGCCGCCGTTGCCGCCCAGGCAGGGATGCTGTCCATAGAGGACGACAAGGACGCGCGGCTGACAGAATCCCTCTCGCCGCACTTTGCCGCCGAGTCCACCCGGGACCTGGATGTCCTGATGATGCTAACGCCCGGCGAGCTGGCTGACCTGGCCTTCATGGGTCCGGCCGGGCACCACCTGGACCGCACGGCCATTTCTGCCAAAATCGGGAGCGGCGAGGTGTCGACCCAGGTGGAGGCACGATTCCGGATCACGGTCTTCTGTCCGGCACGGTCCGCACCGTAACGACTTGGCCACGTTCAACCGCTGCCCTTCACGCAGCCTGCCGTCCTGCTTTCCGGCGGACTAGGATAAATAGACAGCTACCGAATGGTCAAGGGGGGACGGAATGTTTGAATGGCTCGGCGAAAACTGGTGGGCCCTGTGGCTCACCGCCTTCCTCGCGTTCGCAGTGATCGAAATGATCACCCTTGACCTGTTCTTCATCATGCTCGGCGGCGGAACACTTGCCGCGCTCGTCGCAGGTTTTGCCGGCGCTGACCTGTGGCTGCAGATTGTGGTGTTCTGCGTCGTCTCACTGCTGATGATCGCCTTTGTCCGCCCGGTGGCACTAAGCCACCTGAAAAAGGGACCCGCCGACCAGCGCACCAACATTGACCGGCTCATTGGCGAGCAGGCCCTTGTGATGGAAGCAGTCAGCTCCACCGGTGGCCTCGTCAAGATCGGGGGCGATGTCTGGAGCGCCCGGTCCTCCGGCGGCGTCCTGCCTGCCGGCCAGAAGGCAGTGGTCTCCGCCATCGACGGGGCCACGGCTGTTGTTTCCGCCCAGCCGGAGCAGGCCACTCAGTCCTAAGTACAGCCTAACAATTGGGGAATAGGAGTCGTATGGATAACGCAGGAGGAGCCGCCCTGGCCATTGTGCTGGTGGTCCTGATCGTGTTCGTGATCATTGTCTTGGTCCGCTCCGTGCGGATTATCCCGCAGGCGAGGGCCGGCGTCGTTGAACGGCTCGGCAAGTACCAGCGGACCCTGAACCCGGGACTCACCATCCTGATCCCGTTTGTGGACCGGCTCCTGCCGCTCCTGGACCTGAGGGAGCAGGTGGTGTCCTTTCCACCGCAGCCGGTCATCACCGAAGACAACCTGGTGGTGTCCATCGACACTGTGGTGTACTTCCAGGTCACTGATCCGCGCGCCGCCACCTATGAGATTGCCAATTACATCCAGGCCGTGGAGCAGCTCACCACTACCACCCTGCGTAACGTTGTGGGCGGCCTGAATCTGGAAGAGGCGCTCACATCCCGCGACCAGATCAACGGCCAGCTGCGCGGTGTCTTGGACGAGGCAACCGGCCGCTGGGGGATCCGGGTCTCGCGCGTGGAGCTCAAGGCCATTGACCCGCCCCACTCGATCCAGGACTCGATGGAGAAGCAGATGCGGGCCGAGCGAGACCGCCGCGCTGCGATCCTCACGGCCGAAGGCACCAAGCAGTCCGCCATCCTCACGGCCGAGGGCCAGCGGCAAGCGTCGATCCTTGCGGCTGAGGGCGATGCCAAGGCGGCCATCCTCCGCGCAGACGGTGAGGCACAGGCCATCCAGAAGGTCTTTGACGCCATCCACAAAGGCAACCCCGACCAGAAGCTCCTGGCCTACCAGTACCTGCAGACGCTTCCGAAAATCGCAGAGGGATCATCAAACAAGCTGTGGATCATTCCCAGCGAAATTGGCGAGGCACTCAAGGGCATCGGCCAGGCGCTCGGCGGTACCAATCCTGATCCGACCGCGGGCGGCGGCGGGCTGTTCGACGAGGAACCCGCTAAACAGCCTGGGTCCTGACACGGATTTGCCTCATACGGGGCGGGAGGGGATTCGCGCTTGGTCGCGGGTCCCCTCCCGTTTTGCGGCTAGGCCCCACGCCGGTATAATTGAGTATTTGTCCGGTCGGACCAGATCCGCTGGAACAAGAAAGCTTCGCAATGCGTTGAATCTTATGATGCAGCACAGTGCACACAGTAGTCCGGGGCGGTTATGCCGTTCCGGCTTGCGTGGAGTCCTGCTCCGCGAACCGACCAGAGGGAGAAAACATGAGCGATCGCAGCCTGCGGGGTATGCGCCTTGGCGCGCAGAGCATGGAGACCGAGTCCGGCGTTGAGCCGGCTCCGCGCCAGCGCGTCGAATACCGGTGCGAGGACGGCGAGCAGGTCTTCGTGACGTTCTCTTCAGAGGCTGAAATTCCTCCTGTGTGGGTTTCCAAGACCGGCAAGGAAGCACTCCTCGTTGATGGCGAACGTCCGGACACCAGCAACGAAAAGGCTGTCCGTACGCACTGGGACATGCTTCTCGAGCGCCGTTCCCTTCCGGAGCTGGAGCAGATCCTCGAGGACCGGCTGACCATCCTGCGCGAACGCCGTGGCGAACGGCGCAGCGCCNCGCTGGAACAAGCTCACAGGCAAGAAGGATCCGGCACAGGGCTGACCTGCAACGCCGTTAGGACAAAAGATAAGGGCCGGCCCGGCAACGTGATCACGTTGCCGGGCCGGCCCTTATCTTTTGTCCTAACGGCGTTGCAGGTCAGCCCTGTGCCGGATCCTTCTTGCCTGTGAGCTTGTTCCAGCGTGCCTGCAGGCCCCACCTGGTGACGTTGACCATCGCCTCAACAACAATGTTGCCGCTCATCTTTGATGCTCCGAGCTCGCGCTCCACGAACGTAATGGGGCGTTCCTCGATCCTGAGGCCCAGCTTGGCTACACGCCACGCCAAGTCAACCTGGAAGCCGTAGCCCACTGAATCGACCTGGTCGAGGTTCAGTTTTTCCAGCGTGGTCCGCCGGAAGGCGCGGTAGCCGCCGGTGACATCCTTGATCTTCAGGCCCAGCATCAGCCGGGCGTACGTGCTGCCAGTGCGTGAAATCGCCTGCCGGTACAGCGGCCAGTTGACCACGCTGCCACCGGGGACCCACCGGGATCCCATGGCAAGGTCCGCGCCCTGTTCAACGGCTTCCAGCAGTTGGGGAAGTTGTTCGGGCTGGTGTGAGCCGTCCGCATCCATTTCCACCAGGACGTCGTAGCCTGCCTCGAGTCCCCATTTGAACCCGGCAATGTAGGCGGCTCCCAGGCCTGCCTTGCCTTTGCGGTGCAGGACGTGAACCTGTGTATCCTCGGCGGCAAAGCCGTCCGCAAGCTGCCCGGTGCCGTCCGGGCTGTTGTCGTCCACCACCAGAACGTCCGAGGCCGGTACGGCTGCGCGGAGGCGTTGGAGAGTCTTGGGCAGCGATTCCAGCTCGTTGTAAGTAGGAATGATGGTGAGGACGCGCACAAAGGGCCTTCCTGGATGGGAGCGGTCGGAGCGGCTGAATCGAAGCGGAGTAGCTGGCGGTCAGGCGCAACTACCTATTATAGGGCGCTTTATGGGGGCGCTGGCCGGTGTGTCCGGTCAGGAGCGCAGTGCCGGACTGGAATACAGCTCCACGCCGGCCTTCACGGTCTGCAGGCACACCGGGTCTACGCCGGTGTCCAGTGCAGGGAGAAGGGGCGTGCGGGCACGCGGATCCGTGCTCCAGGACTGGACACGGCCGTCCGCCACCTGGACCATGAGCTCCTCAACATCCCAGACAGCGAAACTGGCTGGTGCGCCGGGAACCAGTTGCCCGGCCATCGGGTTGTGGTGCTTAGCTGCCCGCCAGCCCGCGCGGGTGTGGCCGAGGAACGCTGCGCGGGCCGAGATCCGTTCAGCGTGGTTGTGGTGTTCCAGGCAGGCACGCACGCTGGACCACGGGCGCAGCGGTGTCACCGGGCTGTCGCTGCCGAAGCAGATGGGAACACCGGCAGCATAGAACGAGGCAAACGGGTTCATGGAGCGGCTCCGGCTCCCCAGGCGCTGCTCATACATGCCGCCTTCGTTCCCCCAGTCAGCGTCGAAGCGTGGCTGGGCGCTGACGGTGACTGAGTAGCGGGCCAGCTGTTGCACTGATTTGGGGTCTGCGACTTCCACATGTTCGAAGCGGTGGCCGGCGGCACGGATCCGTTGTTCGCCCACTTCGGCGGCCGCGAGTTCCAGTGCCTCCAGCGCGGCATCAAGTCCCGCGTCGCCGATGACGTGGAAGCCGCCCTGGATGCCCAGCAGCGAGCAGGCCGCCAGGTGGGCGCCGGCCTGCTCTGCCGAGAGGTAGAGGCTGCCCCGCTCCCCCGCCGCGTCGCTGTAGCCGGCCCTCAGCGCCGCTGTCCTGGAGCCGAGGGAACCGTCAATGTTCAGGTCGCCTGCCAGGCCGCGCACGGGTACGCCCAGTTCGTCCAGCAGCGCCCGGGCCTGATCCTCGGAGGTGGCCAGTTCGCCCCAGTACGGCAGGATTTCCGGCATGGGCTCTGCGGCCGCCGTGTTCCATGCGGCGGCAAGGCGAAGGTCGGAAACTCCGCCGATATGCGGCGCGGCCATCTCCGCCAGTGCCACATAACCGTTTTCAGCCGCTTCGGTCAGGGCGCGCCGCTGGTAGGCCAGGAGGCTGGCCTCCGGGAGGCGCCGTGCTTCCTGGCGGGCCGCTGTATGGGCGGCCCGCTTCACTTGTGAACCCGCGCTGTAGCCGTCCAGCCCGCCAAGCCCGGCGGCGGCAGCCAAGGAGGAAGAGACCAACGCCGAATGCGCATCCACCCTGGCCAAGAACACGGGCCTGCCGCCGGCGGCCTGCTCAAGCTCCTCGGGCGCCGGCAGGGCCGGGTCCTCCCACGTGGATTCATCCCAGCCATGACCCAGCAGGGGGCCGTCGCCTTTGGCTGCGGCCACGGCATCGAGTAATTGCCGGGCGGAACGGATCCCGCCCAGTTGGAGGGAACCCAGTGCGATGCCGGTTTCCGTGAGGTGGACGTGGGAGTCAACAAACCCCGGCGCTACGAGGGCTCCATGGAGGTCGATGATCTCCATGGAACTGTCGGCGATGGAGGATGCCGCCTGCTCGGAGCCGACCCAGGCAACGGTGTCGCCGTCAACGAGCATGGCGGTGGCAAAGGGGTCTGCTGCTGTGTAGACCGAGCCGTTGCGGTACAGGACCACCTTCCGCTCGTGCGGCGCGGGCGTGGTGGAACGTTCAGTGGTCATGCGGGCGAAGCTCCTGGGGCTAGGGGGAAGAAGGCAGGCTGCCGGTGCATCAGAGCCGGGACATCAAAGTACGGAAGAGTAGGCCACGACGCCGCGGCGGATGAGTGATATTGCTTCTGCGCAAAGCCTGGAGACGCGCGGATCCAGGCCGGGAATCTTGGCGAGCTGGTCCAGGAGGTCGATGACCTGTTTGACCCAACGGACGAAGTCGCCCGCCGCCAGGTCCGTGCCGTTGAGCACTTCCTGGAGGTGGCGTCCCTTGGCCCATTTGTACATCGGCCAGACAAGACCGAGTTCCGGTTCGGCAGTCAGCGGAAGTTTGTTCGCCTCTTCCACGTCCTCCAGGGCCGACCATTCCCGGACCACCACATCCACGGACGATTCAAGCGAGACGCTGGGCATCCGGGGGCGGAGGCCCCTGTCCTCGCGTTTGGCCTGGTAGACCAGGACGCTGGCCAGGGCCGCTACTTCGACGGCGTCCAGGTCGTTGAGCGCGCCCAGCCGCAGTGCTTGCGAAATCAGCAGGTCCTTCTCGCCGTAGATCCGGCGGAGCAGCTGGCCGTCCGGGCTGATGGCCAGGCGCCCGTCAGCTCCCGCTTCCAGGTAGCCGTAGGCGGAAAGGACATCGCAGACGCGATCGAAGGTCTTGGCAATGGTGTTGGTCCGGCCCTGGATCTGCCGGACCAGGGCATCCGTCTCCCGGCGCAGCTTCCACCAACGCTCTGACCAGCGCGCGTGGTCTTCACGCTCGCTGCAGCCGTGGCAGGGGTGGGCCCGGAGCGCCCGGCGAAGCTCCGTGATGCGTTTCTCCTGATGGGGCAAAACGGACCCCATGCCAAAATCGGTGCTGCGGCCGGGGGCAGGCGGGCGGTTCTCGCGCAGTGCATTCCTGGCCGACGATGCGAGGTCACGCCGGGATTTCGGGACCTTTGCGTTGAACGACTTCGGAATGCGGATCCGTGTCAGGGGCGCGATGGGGCCCTCAAGGTCCTCGGTGCCGATTCGCCTGAGCTGGTTGTCGAGCGTCAGGATGGCAGGCCGCGGCTCCCTGCCGCTGTGGTCCGAGCTGAGCACAATCGCCGGTCCGGGCGCCCGCCCGCCCGGGACGTCCACCACGTCGCCGGGCATCAGCCGCGCCAGGGAGTCTTCATTCAGCGACTTATGAGCCCGGGACTTGCTGCGGGAGGTGACATTCTCGGCGTCGGACAGTTCACGGCGCAACCGGGCATACTCGGTGAAGTCTCCGAGGTGGCAGGTCATGGATTTTGCGTATCCCGCGAGGGACTCTTCGCGGCTGCGCACCTGCTTGGCAAGTCCGACAACGGACCGGTCAGCCTGGAACTGCGCGAAGGAGGATTCAAGGATTTCCCGCGCACGTGCGCGGCCAAACTGCGCCAACAGGTTGATGCTCATGTTGTACGTCGGCCGGAAGCTTGAGTTCAGCGGATACGTACGCCGCGAGGCGAGGCCGGCAACAGCAGCAGGGTCCGTGCCCGGCTGCCACAGGACAACGGCATGGCCTTCGATGTCGATGCCGCGGCGGCCCGCGCGGCCGGTCAGCTGCGTGTACTCCCCCGCGGTGATGTCCACGTGGGCTTCGCCATTGAACTTGTCGAGCTTCTCCAGGACCACGGAGCGGGCCGGCATGTTGACGCCCAGGGCCAGCGTTTCGGTGGCGAACACAGCCTTGACCAGGCCCTCGACGAATAGCTTCTCCACTACTTCCTTGAAGGTGGGAAGCATGCCGGCATGGTGGGCCGCGAAACCACGCAGCAGGCCATCCCGCCACGTCCAGAAGCCGAGGACGTCCAGATCCTCTGACGGGATGTCCTGCCCGGCCTCGTCAACGCGCTGCGCAATGATCTGCTGCTCCTTCTCCGTGGTCAGCCAGAGTCCGGACGAGACACATTGGGCAACGGCGGCATCGCAGCCTGCCCGCGAGAAGATAAACGTGATGGCGGGCAGGAGGTCCTGCCGGTCCAGGCTGGCAATCACTTGGGGACGGCTGGCCTTCCGGACGGCGCCGGGCTGGGCTCCCTGCCGGGGGCGGTCCTCTGTCCGTTGCCGGTGCTGCCGGCGCTGGCTCCGTCCGCCGTGGCCGAAGCGTCCGGCGAAACTTTGCTGGCCTTCGCTGCGGGCCATTTTGAGCAGGTCCGGATTGACCTCGAACCCCGGCCCGTCCGCGTCTTTGGTGGCCGCGGTGAGCCGCTCCTGGACCGGTAGTGGAGCTCCGGTCTCCGCATCCGCGGGCGGCGCGATTTCGTCGAAGGTGGTTTCTCCGGCGAACAGGTCCACGATGTCCCGGCCCACCATAACGTGCTGCCACAGGGGAACCGGGCGGTGCTCGGAGACAATGATGTCGGTGTCGCCGCGCACGGTATCCAGCCAGGCACCGAATTCTTCTGCGTTGGAAACCGTGGCGCTGAGGGAGGCTACCTGGACTTCGCTGGGGAGGTGGATGATGACTTCCTCCCAGACGGCACCACGAAAGCGGTCCGCGAGGTAGTGGACTTCGTCCATGACCACAAAGCCGAGGTCATCCAGGGTGTCCGAGCCCGCGTAGAGCATGTTCCGGAGGACTTCCGTGGTCATGACCACCACGGGGGCGTCGCCATTGATGCTGGTGTCGCCGGTAAGTAGACCGACGTTTTCCGCCCCGTACTTTTCGGAGAGTTCCGTAAATTTTTGGTTGCTCAGAGCCTTGATCGGGGTGGTGTAGAAGGCCTTGAGGTTTCGTTGCAAAGCGAGATAGATGGCAAATTCGCCCACGATGGTTTTACCGGCACCAGTGGGGGCAGCCACCAACACTCCCTTGCCGTCCTGGAGGGACCGGCAGGCGAGGCGCTGGAATTCGTCAAGTTCAAAATCAAGGGTGCGGACAAACCCGCCGAGGTAGGTGCCCGCTTCGGCCGTGCGTTCCGCGCTGGCCCGGTAGCTTTCAGAGGGCGAGAGTGGCCCGGAAATAGAGGACATGCCTCAAGCCTAGTGCGCCGCGCGCTACAGGTTCTTCAGTTCGGTGCCGGGCGTCGCGATGTCGGCTGTCGCGTCCGTCTCAGCAGCCTGTTTCGCCACGCGCTTGTCACGGCGCTTGTCGTTGAAGATACACAGCCCGATCGCCGCGAAGAACAGAATCAGCAGCGGCGCAGCAAGCAGGAACATGGACAGCGCGTCCGTGCCTGGTGCGGCCAGTGCCGCCAGGACAAAGACCAGGAAGACGATAATCCGCCAGGCTTTGAGGATGGTCCGGCCCCTGACCACACCGGCCATGTTGATGCCGACCAGGATCACGGGGACCAGGAAAGAGATCCCGAGGATAAGCAACATCTGCGTGGCAAACGTCAGGTAGTCGGTGGCCGAGATGTTGTTGGCGCCGGTGGCGGGTGTGAACTGTAGCAGCGCCCTGACCACGGTGGGGAACACGAGCCAGGCTACAAACACACCGGCCAGGAACAGGGGCACAGCGGCCGCCATGAAGCCGAGCGTGTAGCCGCGTTCCTTCTTGGTCAGACCCGGGGTGATAAAAGCCCACACCTGATAGATCCAGACAGGGCTGGAGATAACCAGCCCTATCTGGATGGCAATCTGGATCTTGAAGGCAAAAGGATCTGCGATGGTCGCAAAGTTCAGGACCGCGGTGCGCCCCGTATCCCGGGCAATGGAAATCAGCGGGTCCGACAGGCTGGCCACGACTGGATCGTAAAGGAACCAGCCGCCCACGCCGGCAACCAGCACAGCAATCGCCGATTTGATCAGCCGGTTCTTGAGCTCTTTGAGGTGGTCCCAAAGAGCCATCCGCCCCTCAGGGTTGGACTTACGGCCCCGCGTCAGTGCCACTTCGGGTTAGGCGCGGGTCGACGGCGGAACGTCAGTGCCGTCGGTCGGCTCACCGGGCTTCGCCGGCGGGTGGTTAACGATCTTGCCTTCCACCGGGCCGGAAGCCGTGTCGGTGGAGTCGGTTTTGCCGTCGTTCTTCATTTCCTTGACCTCGGACTTGATGATCCGCATGGACTGGCCAAGGCTGCGGGCCATGGCAGGGAGTTTGGGCGCGGCGAAAAGCAGCAGCGCAACGACGATAATAATGACAATTGGCCACGGGCCATCAAAGAGTCTTCCCACGGGAAATCCTTTCCTCTAACAACATCCTACGTCTAACTGAGATTGAGATCGCGAAGTGACTGGGGCTGGCCCCGATCGTGCTTACGCTGGACGCGCCTCTGGCGGCGGCCCTCCCGGCGGGATGACTTGGATGCGTCGTAATCATGACGCATCTGGGCCGGTGAGGCAAAAACAGCCGCACCGGGCGGAGCTGACCCTGGCGGCTGGGAGCCGTCATCGACGGTGGCCGCTGCCGGCGCCAGGTGTGCCACTTTAGCTCCGGCGGCGCCCAGGTCCTTCATTACCGCCATGAACTGGCGGTACAGCCGGATGCCCAGGAGGACATAAAAGAGCAGGGAGAGCGCAATAAGCGCAATCCAGATCAGGATCCAGGACCACCAAGGCATGCTGACGAGTCTAGCCGCCGTACCCGGCCAGGGCCGCCTCGATCCAGTCCAGCGCTGCCGCCCCCAGCTCGGAAGGTTCGAGGATCCGGGCGGCCCCGCCGTGCTGGGCCACGAACATGGGAAGCCAGGCAGTGCTGCCGAAGCGGATCTCGGCTACGAGGCCGCCGTGGGGAAGGGGTGCCACACGTTCGGCGTAATAATCGTCCGCCAAGCCGGCGCCCTGCCTGGTGAGCTGTACGAGGACCGTGGTGTCGTCGTCGTTGGGCGTGAACAGCTTGGCCGGAAAGCTTTCCCCGGCCCGGACCTGCGTGGAGGCGGGATTTCCGTTCGGGTGGACCTCCTGCACCCGGTCCAGCCTGAAGTTCCGGAGCCCCTGGGCCGAATGGCAGTAGGCCTCGAAGTACCAGGTGTTGTCCAGGGAATACAGGCGGAGCGGATCCACGTCCCGTTCGGAGACCTGGTCGCGCTGGGCGGAGAAGTACACGAGCCGTAGCTGCGACCGCTCCTGGATTGCACCACGGACAACGTCAAGGAGGGCCGAATCCGACGGGCCCACCTCCGGACCGGCAAGCGAACCGGACCGCAGCCCTTCTTCGCCGGCCGCTGCCATCAGTTTGAGGGTCACCGACTCCAGGGCACCTCCTTCGGCAAGTTCGGGAAGCCCATTGAGCGTCTCGAGCCCGGTCAGCAGCGCGCAGGCCTCGTCCACCGTAAACCGGACCGGCCTCTTGAGATCCAGGTCCTGGGTGATGTAAACGTGGCCTTCCTCCCAATGGATGTCCAGGAGGTCGTCAGGGTATCCCTCGGGAAGGCCGGAGCAGATTAGGATCCGCAGGTCGCTTTCCAGCTCCGCGGGCGTGACACCGAAGCGGGCTGCGACGTCGTGGATATGCAGGCCCTGGTTGTGGACCAGGAAAGGCACCAGCTGCAGCATGCGCTTGAGCTGGTCCTCAGACGTGCGTTTCCGGATGGCGCGGCCCCGCGGTGCGTCCGCAAACAGATAGGCAGGGCTGGGAGCGGCGCAGAAGGCGGCAGCGTTGCGCAGCCGGTGCCGCACGGCTGCCACCAGCTCGTCGGGAGCATGTGCCACAGCGTCCGGGCCATAGGATGCGAGCTCCTCGGCCAGCACCTCAGCGTCCCTGAAATTGACCTGCAGCCGTTCGTAGCCGGCGTCGGGCGTTCCGGCACTCCCGTCGGCAACCGGCGTGGCGCGCCGGCGCAGGCCAAGGAGGCGGCCCTCCCGGACGTCCACGACGGCGGTCCGGAGCGGGAGCTCCGGAAGCCGGTCCAGTTCTGCGCGGACATTGAAGTTCGGCGGAGCCGAGTAGGTTTCCTTCTCCAGCACGGTGACGGGGCCCGTGAACCGGGAGAGCCGGAAGTGGCGCGGTGCCTTGCGCGAGCGGTCGTAGCCGGTCAGATACCACTGGCCGAAGCGGCTGCCGAGGCCCCACGGCTCCACCGTCCGTTGCTCTTCCTGGCCGGTGGTGCCTGCCAGGTAGCGAAAGCTGACGGGGTGCTGGGCGTGCATGGCAGCCACCACATCATCAAAGGCCTGGCCCGCCGGCCGGATCCGCGGCTGAACACCAACCGGAAGTTCGACGTCGGACACGGTACCGGAGGCCTGGAGCTTGCGGAGGGCGCTGGCAGCGGCGGTTCCCAGGGCGGCACGCTCCCACAACTGGGACGCCAGGAGGAGGACGGTCCACTCCCCCGGGCTGAGCTGGACATCAGGCAGGCGGTTCGATTCCTTGCCGATGCGGTAGCGGGTGGTGGCCGGATCATCTTCGCTCCAGCCGAGGTCCGTGACGGTTTCCACATCGAAGCCGAACTGCCGGAGGTCATTCTTGTCCCGCTCAAACATCCTGCCGAAGGCCACGTCGTTACCGGACGTGTCATGGTAGACCTTCGCCCGCAACTCTGCCCGGCGCAGGCCGTATTTGGTGTTCAGCAGGGCTATCAGGAGGTTCAGCAGGCGTTCAGTACGGGAGACGGACACGCTGGCTACGTTACTAAACTCCTCCGCGGAAAGCAGAAAGCGCGGCAACCAACAGGAAAACAAAACCCTGATTGTTACCGCGCCTTCCAGCGTTACGATGCTTCGGTCAGCGGACGCCCACGAGGTCCACCACGAAGATCAGCGCTTCGTTGGGGCCAATGGCTCCGCCGGCCCCGCGGGAGCCGTACGCCAGTTCGGAAGGAATCTCCAGGCGACGGCGGCCGCCCACCTTCATGCCCAGCAAGCCCTGGTCCCAGCCCTGGATGACCTGGCCCACGCCCACACGGAAGTCCAGCGGGGCGCCGCGGCCCCAGGAAGCGTCGAACTCTTCGCCGGTGGACCAGGCCACACCGACGTAGTGGGTGGAGACGGTGTCGCCCTTTTTGGCCTCGGCACCGTCACCCTCGATGAGGTCGGTGATAACCAGTTCGGTGGGGACATCGCCTTGCGGGAAGTCAATTTCCGGCTTCTGGCGGTCGAAATCGCGCTGACCAAATGACATGGTTGCTCCTTTGATTATTTGGGTGGGTGATGTGTTGCTGTTTACTTGACGCCGAGGATGTCCACAACGAAGACAAGGTCACCCTTGGCTTCGCCCTGGCCGGCATCACCGTACGCGAGGTCCTTGGGGACCACCAGGAGGACCCGGGAGCCCACCGTCTTTCCCGCCAGTCCCTGGGTCCAGCCCGGAATGACGCCGGTCAACGGGAAGCTGGCCGGCTCGCCGCGGTCAAAGCTTGAATCAAATTTAGTGCCGCCCACGAGGTTCACGCCAACATAGTTGACGGTCAACGTGTCGGTTTCCTTAACCTCCGCGCCGGTGCCTTTGATCAGGTCCTGGGACACGAGGGCTGTGGGCGCGGCGATTCCGTCAACGGAGATCTCCGGCACGCCCTGGTCGTTGTCCTTCACGGTCGGCAGGCCGGCCGGCGGGGTGACAGTCTCGCCTTCGGGCTTTGCGAGCGGAGCGACAGTCTGCGGTGCGTCCTTGGTGGAGAGCACCTTGATCAGGAGAAGCTGCGTTGGCTGGGCGGGGGCGCCTTCAGCGGTTGCGGCCTGGCCCGGGATGGCCAGGGCAAGGCTGGAGCCGACCTTGGAGCCAACAAACGCGCTGTAGATAACCGGGCTTCCGGTCTTCAGTTCCTCGTTCAGCTGCAGCGGTTCGGGCTCGCCGGGGAAGGTGTCCTCCAGCGTGGATCCGTCCGCACCGCTGAGCGCGAGGATGGAGATGTTTGCGATCTGGTTCTCTTTGACCCGGTCACCGTCACCTTCGGTGACCACCTTGATGGTGGGTTCGGTGACTTCGAGGGGCTTGGAGAACTCGACACCGGGAGCCTTCTTGTCCCCGTTGTCCGTCAGTTTCAGGGAGTCGAACTTGGCAGTGTCACCGGCAGACTGGCTGGTGGGTTCCGGTGCTGCGGGCGAACCGCCACAAGCGGTAAGCAGCAGCAGGCCGGGGATCAGGATTGCTAGGAGTCGGCGCACGTAAGAGAACTTTCGTCGGGGCAGGGTGGACGCGGAGCCGGAATCAGGCGCCCGGCACCGCTGCAAGGCCAAGGAACGGCCCCATCAAGGATAGCCCGTGAACCTGAACGTCAGCCCATAGAGCCCAGCAGGGCATCCACCCGCTCATCGACGCTCCGGAAGGGATCCTTGCACAGGATGGTCTGGTGCGCGCGGTCGTTCAGCTTCAGGTGCACCCAGTCAACTGTGTAGTCCCTGCCCAGTTCCTGGGCACGCCGGACGAAATCGCCCCTCAGCTTGGCCCGGGTGGATTGCGGTGGCACGTCCACCGCGTCTTTGATCACGGTATCGTCCACAACCCGCCGAACCGCACCCCGGGACTGCAGGATGTAGTACAGCCCGCGGCTCCGCGAAATGTCATGGTACGTAAGATCCAGCTGGGCAATCCTGGGCGCGTCCAGGCCCAGGCCGTGCCGCTGCCGGTAGTTGTCCATCAGTTTTTTCTTGATGGCCCAGTCGATTTCCGTGTCGATGGTGCTGGTGTCACCGCTTTCGATCGCGTTCAGGGTCCGTTGCCAAAGATCAAGGATGAACGGTACGTGGGGATTGTGGGCCCCGTGCTCCTGAACGAAGGCCGTGACCTTGGTGAGGTACTCCTGCTGGATCTCCAGGGCCGTGAGCTGGCGGCCGTTGGCCAGACGGACCAGCGCCCTTCCACTGAGGTCGTGGGAAATCTCGCGGATGCTGCGGATGGGGTTTTCCATCCTCATGTCGCGCATGATCACTCCCGCCTCAATCATGCGCAGGATGAGGTCCACGGTGCCGACCTTGAGCAGGGCTGTGGTTTCGGACATGTTGGAGTCGCCCACAATGACATGGAGCCGGCGGAAAAATTCGGCGTCGGCGTGCGGTTCATCGCGGGTGTTGATGATGGGCCGTGACCGGGTGGTGGCGGAGGAGACGCCTTCCCAGATGTGGTCTGCCCGCTGGGAAAACGCGTACGTGGCCCCGTGCGGAGTCTTCAGGATTTTCCCTGCGCCGGCGATCAGCTGGCGGGTCACTAGGAAGGGAATCAGGATCTCCGCGAGCCGGGAGAATTCGCCGCGGCGCGGGATGAGGTAGTTTTCATGGCTGCCGTAGGAGTTGCCGGCCGAATCGGTGTTGTTCTTGAACAGGTAGACGGTGCCGTTGAATCCTTCCGCCGCCAGCCTTGCCTGTGCCTCGTCAACGAGGTCGTCCAGGATCAGCTCGCCCGCGCGGTCGTGCGCAATGAGCTGGGCCAGATCATCACATTCGGCCGTGGCGTACTCAGGGTGTGAGCCGACGTCGAGGTACAACCGGGAACCGTTGGTCAGGAACACGTTGGATGACCGTCCCCAGCTGACCACCTTGCGGAACAGGTACCGGGCCACTTCTTCCGGGGCCAACGGCCTCGAATCGGGGCTCGAATACGAGATTCCGAACTCGGTCTCGATACCGAAGATTCTCTTGTCCATCTCAGTCCTCCTCAGCAAGCAGTGCCGTGATATCAGAATCGTTGAGCCGCCGGAAGGCCCTGCGGAAACCCCGGGAGGTCTCCGACTGCCTGTCCAGCACGGCAACCTCCACGGCCTTGGCGGGAAGGGTTGCTCCCGCTCCGCCCTGTTCAGCGGCCGGGTCTGGGCCGCTGGCCAGGCCGCGGGTAGCCAGGCGTACAGCGCCTGCGAACCGCAGCGACGGTCGCCAGCCCTCAGCGATGACCGCCGAGACACGCTCCGCCTGGCCGCCCATCACGATGAAGCCGTGCTCGTCGGCGATGGACCCGTCGAAGGTGAGCCGGTAGAGGTGGTCCAGTTCCGGCGTGGGGCCAACCTCGGCGACGGCCAGTTCCACTTCGAAGGGTTTCTGTTCTGCGGTGAAGACGGCACCGAGGCTTTGCGCGTAGACACTCGCGAGCCCGCGCGCAGTGACGTCCTCACGGTCGTAGGAGTAACCACGGACATCCGCGTACCGCACTCCGGCCTGGCGCAGGCTTTCGAATTCGTTGTACTTGCCGACGGCGGCAAACGCGATTTTGTCGTAGATCTCGCCGATTTTATGCAGTGAGGGTGAGGGGTTCTCAGCGACCAAGGCAATACCGTCCTGGCAGCTGATGACCACCACGGACCTGCCGCGGGCGATGCCCTTCCGTGCGAAGTCCGCACGGTCCTTCATCAGTTGTTCAGGCGAGACATAGAACTGCTGCGTCATCTTAGGCCTCCCGCCGTTCGGCGGACCTGGCTTCGATAATCCTGCCCGCCACAGCGGCGAGCTCGGATTCGGGGATACGCCGGGCGCCATCCCTGTTCACGGTGTACACCACCGGCCACAATTGACGGACGGGATCCGGACCACCTGTGGCGGAGTCGTCGTCGGCCGCGTCGTAAAGGGACTCGACCGCCACGGAGACTGCCTCGGCTTCGGCCAGGTTGGGCCGCCAGAGCTTCTTCAGCGCGCCGCGGGCAAAAACGGAACCGGAGCCGACCGTGTGGTGCTCGCGTTCCTCATACCTGCCGCCGGTGACGTCGTAGGAGAAGAGCCGGCCCTCGCCGGCAGTCGTGTCGAAGCCGGCGAACAGCGGCACGACCGCGAGTCCCTGCAGGGCCATCGGCAGGTTCCCGCGGATCATGGCCCCCAGCCGGTTGGCTTTGCCGTCGAGGCTCAGCAGGGTGCCCTCGATCTTTTCGTAGTGCTCCAGCTCCACCTGGAAGAGCCGCGTCAGGTCAATCGCGATGCCGGCCGTTCCGGCGATTCCCAGCACCGAATACCTGTCGGCCGGGAACACCTTTTCGATGTGCCGGCTGGCAATGACGTTGCCCATGGTGGCCCGCCGGTCACCGGCCATCAGGACACCGCCGCCATAACTCATCGCCACGATCGTGGTGGCATGGGGCACCTGCAGGGGAGCTGTCGCCGCCGCTGCAGCAGGCATGGCACGGTTGTACGGAAGCAGGTCCGGCCGGTCGCGCTGCAGATGCTCGGTGAATGAGGATGTCGCGTTGCCGGCTACCTGGTTGGCGGTTGTTTCCTGCACTGATGCACTCCTTGTACGTGGTCCTTCAACGTCGGTACAGATTCCGGCCGGACGCGGCTTCCGCCACCCATCCGGATCCGGGTTACTGGCCGCCCTTTTGGACGAAGGCGCGGACGAACTCCTCGGCGTTTGACTCCAGGACGCCGTCGATCTCATCAAGAAGGTCGTCGACGCCCTGGGTGGCAGCCGATGCCTGGGCTTCCGGGGCTGCCGGAGGCGCCTCCGGGATCTCGTCCTCGACCTGGCTGTCGTGTGATTGTGGCTTCTGCTGCTCCTGGCCTGCCATGGTGATCTCCTCTAAAATCCTCGGATCCGGGCGGATCTGCTGATACGCCCATATTGCCACGCTGTCCGCCCGACGGCGCGGTTTACGCCGCAGGCGGAGCGGTGTTATGCCCCAAAAGTTCGGCGAGGAACGGACCTGCCGTCCGGTGGCGGGCAAAGAGCCCTCCCGTGAGCGCCTTGGTACCGCGCAGGGGCTCCCGGGTCGGCACGCGCTGAAGCCGGCCGTAGCCCGGCACATCGAAGATGACCGAGTCCCAGCTGGCCCCTACCACGTCTTTGCCGAAGCTGCTGATACACCGTCCGCGGAAGAAGGCACGCGTGTCCGACGGCGGTTCGGTCATCGCTGCGGCGATGGCACCGTCGTCGACGATCCGCTGCATGCGGTTCCTTGCCAGGAACCGGTAATACAGTCCCTTCTCCGGCCTGATGTCTGCCCACTGGAGGTCCACAAGGCCGAGCCTCGCGTCACCCCAGGCAAGGTTGTCGCGGTTCCGGTAACCCTCGAGGAGGGAGAGCTTGGCCAACCACTCCACGGAGGTGGCCGCCGCGTTCCTGTCGGAATCGAGTTGGGTCAGCGTGGCAGCCCAGCGCTCCAGCACCTGATGCGTATGGCCGTCCCCGTCCACGGCATCGGCTACGCCGGTGTCTTGCGCCAGCTTGGCCGCCGCCTCGTGGTATATCCATTGCAGGTCCAGGGCCGTCACGCGGCGCCCGTCCAGCAGCCTTAGTTTGGCTGTCAGCGACGTATCGTGGCTGACTGCCTGAAGCGCAGCGACGGGTTCGTGCACCTCCACCTTGGGCGCCAGCCCGGCCTCGATCAGGCTCAGGACCATGGCCGTGGTGCCGAACTTGAGGTAGTTCGAGGATTGGCTCAGATTTGCGTCACCGATGATCACATGCAGGCGCCTGTATTTGTCGGCGGTGGCGTGCGGCTCATCCCGGGTGTTGATGATGGGACGCCGGATGGTGGTTTCCAGGCCCACCTCCGCCTCAAAGAAATCTGCCCGCTGGCTGATCTGGTACCCGGGCGTGGAGCTGTCCTGCCCCAGACCCACCCGCCCGGCGCCGCACATGATCTGGCGCGTGACGAAGAATGGCGTCAGCCCCCGAACGATGTCCCCGAAGGGCACCGAACGCGGCATGAGGTAGTTCTCGTGGGAGCCGTAGGAGACGGACTTGTTGTCCGTATTGTTTTTGTACAGGTTGACCGGAGGCAGCTCGGGATCCGCGGCCAGGCGACGGACGGCCGCCAGCGCTACGAGGTCCCCGGCTGCATCCCAGATCACCGCATCGCGGGGGTTGGTCACCTCTGCGCTGGAGTATTCCGGATGGGCATGATCCACGTACAGGCGGGCTCCGTTGCCCAGGACCATGTTCATCAGGAGGCTGCCGGCCTCGTCGTCGCCGTCCAGTTCCAATTCCTCGCGGCCGTAGGCAAGCGCCACCGCTTCGGCGTCGAGTACCGGCGGCTGGTCTGTCAGCTGGCTGGGGTGGGCGGAGGCCCGTTCCAGGGTCCAGCCACGGGCGTCGTGGAGGGGCTCCTCGTCCGTGTAATCCCACCGGGTCTCTGCCCCTCCGGCTGCCCTTTGCCGCGTTACCTGGGCATAAGCCTGGACAACGCGGGCGGACATCATGGTGGCGTTTGCTCCGGGCGCAGACGGGGCGTGGATGCCGTATTCCGTTTCCGCCCCCATGACGCGCATGGCCCCGCCGGCCGGGAGCCCTCCCCCGCCGGCGCGTTCCGGGGCTGCCGTCACAGGTACTGTCCTGTGTTCGGCATCGTTTCGATGGACTTGCCGGGCTCCTGGCCTGCCTTACCCTGCACGATGGTGCGGATGTAGGTGATCCGTTCGCCCTTCTTGCCTGAGATCCTGGCCCAGTCGTCCGGGTTGGTGGTGTTGGGCATGTCCTCGTGTTCGCGGAATTCATCCACCACGGCACGCAACAGGTGCTCGATCCGGAGACCCTTCTGGTGCAGGGTCAGGAGATCCTTGATGGCGTACTTCTTGGCCCGGTCCACAACGTTCTGGACAACGGCGCCTGAATTGAAGTCCTTGAAGTAGAGCATTTCCGTATCGCCGTTGGCATAGGTGACTTCCAGGTACTCGTTGGACTTCTCCGTGGAGTACATGGCTTCAACCGTGCGCTGGACCATGGCGTCCACCGTCGCCTGGACGTCGCCGCTGTGCTCGGCGAGGTCGGACTCGTGGAACGGCAGGTCCGTGGTGATGTACTTGTTGAAGATGTCCGCCGCGGCCTCTGCATCGGGGCGCTGGATCTTGACTTTCACGTCCAGGCGGCCGGGACGGAGAATGGCGGGGTCGATCATGTCCTCGCGGTTGGATGCACCGATCACAATGACGTTGTCGAGCCGCTCCACGCCGTCGATCTCACTCAGCAACTGCGGGACGATGGTGGTCTCGACGTCCGAGGAGATCCCGGTCCCGCGCGTACGGAACAGCGAATCCATTTCATCGAAGAAGACCACCACGGGGCTGCCGTCCGAGGCCTTCTCGCGGGCCCGGGAGAAGATCAGGCGAATGTGGCGCTCCGTCTCGCCCACGTACTTGTCCAGAAGCTCCGGACCCTTGATGTTGAGGAAATAGCTCTTCAGGTCCACATTGCCGGACCGCTCCGCCGCACGGGCGGCGAGGGAGTTGGCAACAGCCTTCGCGATCAGGGTCTTGCCGCAACCTGGCGGGCCGTACAACAGAATGCCCTTTGGGGCTTTCAGCCCATGCTCGCGGTAGAGGTCCGGGTGCAGGAACGGCAGTTCCACAGCATCCCGGATCTGCTCGATCTGCGGACCAAGTCCGCCGATGTCCTCGTACGTGATGTCGGGGACTTCTTCAAGGACGAGGTTTTCCACTTCGGAGCGGGGCACTTTTTCGAGGGCGTAGCCGGTGCGGGAGTCGATGGACAGCGCGTCCCCCACCCTCAGCTTTTCGGTGAGCAGGGCTCCGGAGAGCCTGATGACACGTTCTTCGTCGGCCCGCCCCACCACCAGTGCGCGGTCCGTTCCGAGCATTTCCTTGAGGGTCGCGAGTTCGCCGGCGCGTTCATAGCCGAGGCCGGCCACAATCAGCAGTGCCTCGTTGAGGAGGACCTCCTGGCCGACCGCCAGCTGGTTGATGTTGGCTAGGGGGCTGATGCCCACCCGCATCTTCCGGCCGGCGTTGAAAATGTCCACCGATTCCTCGGTGGCCGCCTGGCCGCTGTTGCCCGGTGACGGCAGCCGCCTGGGATTGAGCTGCAGGACGGTGCCGAAGCTGTACGGGGGCTGGCCCTCCTGGTCCAGGGCATTTTTCAGCCGCAGGATCTCGGCCTTGGCCGCTTCCAGCATGCTGACCAACTTGGCGTTGTTCTGCGTGGCGGCTGCCAGCTGGCGGTCAATGTGCCTGAGTTTGTCGCGGAGGACATTGGCCTGCCGCTCTGCAGCCGACAGTTCGTTGGCGGCCGACTGCTCCGCCGGTGTACGTCCGGAGTCCTGATTCGGCGTCTCCATGGTGCATCAGCCCCTTCCTGCTCTTCTTCTTAAGACCTTAGCCCCAAGTTGGCAGGTACTGCTGGAGACTCCCGAAATGTGGACTAGTTCGTGATCTCCGGTTCGTCCTTGACGTTGGTGCCGGCAATGGCATCGCGCGCGGCTCGGCGGAGCTTTTTGTCGGAGACCAGGCGTTCGCCCACGGCACCCGGGGTCCAGGCGTTGACGTCTTCTTCGTTGAAGCCAGTCTTCGAGGGACGGCGCTTGACGGAGATGCCGGTGACGCCGTCGGCAAGCCGGCGGGTGACCAACAGGAAGCCGGTGTGGGCCACCATGCGGTGGTCCGGACGGACGGCCAGGCCCTCAAGGTGCCAGCCGCGGACCATGGACTCCCAGGCATCGGGTTCGGTGAAGCGGCCGTCAGCCCTGATGGCCTCCGCGGTCCGGGAGAGCTGGGTGACCGTGGCCACGTAGTTGATCCAGACCCCGCCTGGTGCCAGGACAGTGGCGACGGCATCAAGGCACTCCCAAGGTGCCAGCATGTCCAGCACTACACGGTCCACGGATCCGGGCGCCTCGCTGCGGACTACTTCCTCCTGGAAGTCGCCGAGTGAAATCTTCCACGCCGGGTGCGGGCCGCCAAAGATGGTTTCCACATTCCCCCGGGCAATGTCCGCAAATTCCTCACGGCGCTCGAACGAGTGGAGGTATCCGTTGTCGCCAACGGCCCGGAGCAGCGAGATGGACAGCGCTCCAGAGCCAACGCCGGCTTCAACAACCCTGGCGCCGGGAAAGATATCGGCCATGGTGACGATCTGGCCGGCGTCCTTCGGGTAGACCACTGCGGCGCCACGCGGCATAGAGAGGACAAAATCCGAGAGGAGGGGGCGCAGCGTCTGGTACTGCTGGCCGACGTTGTTCACGACGACTGAGCCATCAGCTTTTCCGATGATCTCGTCGTGGTTCAGGAAGCCGCGGTGCGTGTGGAAGGCGCCGCCGCTCTCAAGGGTGATGGTGTTCATGCGACCGCGCTCGTCGGTCAGCTGGACCCGTTCCCCTTCACGGAACGGTCCGCGTCGGCGGGCAGCTCCCACCGGCTGGGTGCCATTGGCGGCAACACCGGTGGTGGATGGTGCTGCGGCTTCGGCGGCAGTTTCGCTGCTCATGGATTTTCCTCGCTCCTGTAAAACTGTGGGGCCACGCATCGAAATAGGTCCGCCCGGTACGGCGGAGGCCTCCGGGCGGCCACGCGGCGGCAATGCACGGCCGGCACGTAACTCTACCGGCTTTGACCCTGCGGATGCCTATTCGACCGGTCAGCCTTGCCGGTGATGGCGGCCACCACCACGTTCTGCGCCAGAAGGCCGGTGACCGTTCCATGACGGTCCACCACTGCATATTCGTGACCTTCAAGCTGGGAAAGGTACTGGATCAGCTCCTGCCCCTGGGAGGACTCAGGCACGTAGGCTCCCGCCGCAAGGGCATAGGACACTGCCGTGGCAGGCGTGGAGGCGGCCGCGTGGTCAGGAACAGCGGCGAGGGCGCCTGCGTCCACTACACCCTGCGGGCGCCCCTCCGGCCCGCACACCACAACGGCCCGTGAGCCGTCCGGTGACAGCCTGCGGATGTCCGCCACAGTGGCGGTGGCTGGAATTCCGACGGCGGGAGCCGCCAGGGCAGCGGCGCTGACCAGATGCATCCTTCCGCGCAGTGTGCCCTGCTGGATGGACGCGCTGGCACCCATCCAGAGGAAGCCGCCAACGAGGACGGTGATCATGAGGAGGCTGAAATCAGGTGTCTCACCGGCCAGCAGCGGCCGGGCAATGAACCAGAAGCCCAACGCCACCACGATGACACGGCCGGCCCAGCCGGCGGCGACGGTGCCTTTGGCCTGGCTCCCGGTTGCTTTCCACACGGCCGACTCCACGATCCTGCCGCCGTCCAGCGGGAGTCCGGGCAGGACATTGAAGATGCCGATGACGAAGTTGGCCCACATAAAGATGTTCGTGAGGATCTCGGCCACAGTGCCCATGCTGGTGGTGGACAGGACCACCCAGGCACCGCCGGCGAGGACCAGGTTGGCTGCCGGCCCTGCCAAGGCCACAATGACCGAGCGCGCCGGCGTCGCCGTGAAATTTTCAAACTGGGTGTGGCCGCCCCAGAGATTCAACACGATCTTCTGCGTGGGCCAGCCGTAAATCTTGGCCGTGAGGGCGTGCGCTAGTTCGTGGACCAGGACGGAGATCAGGAGCAGCAGGGCGTACGCGAACGCCATGTAGTAGGCGGAGATGCCCAGTGCCGGATTCTGCTCCAACAGCAGGGGCCCGTAGACAATGACGGTAAAGGCGGCGATCACAAACCACGAGTAGGCCAGAATGACCGGGATTCCGGCGATCCTGCCGAGCGGTATTCCTTCGCGGCGGGCGGGGGCGGGCTTGGAGCTCATGACGGGGTCCCCGTCACGAGCACGGCAGATCCAGACGCCGCGGCGGCCAGGCTGCCCGCGGCGATGGCCTCCAGCTCGGAAACGGTGCGGCCGGCCAGGGATTCCCAGGTGGTGTGCCTGGGATCGTCGGGGATCGGGACAATGTGCGGAATGGCGACGGTGGCGACGCCCGAGGCCACCGCAGCAGCCACTCCCGGTGCGGAGTCCTCAAGGGCGACGCAGTGATCCACGGTCAGGTCCGGGTCCGCTTCCTGAAGCAGCTCCACTGCCTTCAGGTATGCTTCCGGGTGCGGCTTGCCCTGGGTGACGGTGTCCCCCGTGACCAGGAATTCGAAGTAAGGCTTGGGCAGGCTCGCGACAATTTCGCGGGCCAACGGCTCCTCCGACATGGTCACCAGCGCGCACCGCACTCCGGCGACGTGCAGGTCATCCAGCAGTTCCCGCGCCCCGGGACGCCAAGGAACAGAGTGCCGGACGCTCCTGATGACCTCAGAGGTCAGGGTGTCGATGATCTCCCGGCGCTCCAGCCGGACACCGGCTGCCTGCAGGATTCCGGCCGAATACGTCAGCGACTGACCCACGAGCTGCATGGCCTGCCCATGTGACCAGGTGCCGCCATGCGCTTCCACAAGGGCGTGCTCCGCGGCAATCCAGTAGCGTTCAGTGTCCACAATGGTGCCGTCCATATCCCAAAGAACGGCTCTGAGCGGGGAAACGGAGGGTAGGGATCGCATGTTCCCAGTCTACGGGGCGCACCTGAACGCCAGCCGGTGGATACGCCCTCGGCGAATATCAGCATTGTCTTTGGGCGCGCACGCGCCCCGGCGCACTTTTTGGCTCTTCATTCAATGCGTCGCGCCGGTTCTTGGACGTAGGGTGATGAGATGAATAGCTTCGACGGAGACACCGCGGAACCGGGTGCCGCACCTGAACCGGAGCAGTTCCTGCTGCCAGTGGCGGACGGGGAGCGCATTACTGTGATGCTGGCCGCATTTGAAGGCTGGAACGATGCCGGCGAAGCCGCCAGTGATTCCTTGCGCTACCTGAACAGGGTTTGGGGCGGCAAGAAGGTCGCGTCCATTGACGCCGACGAATACTACGATTTCCAGTTCACGCGTCCCACGGTCCGAAGGAACGCCTCGGGGGAACGCAAGATCAAGTGGCCCTCCACACGGATCTACAAGGCCAGTGCGCCGGATTCGAACGTGGACGTCATTTTCGTCCAGGGCATTGAGCCGTCCTACAAGTGGCGGGCCTATACGGCGGAACTGCTGGTCCACGCCGAAGCGCTGAAGGTGGACTACGTGGTCCTGGTGGGGGCCCTTCTGGCAGACGTTCCGCACAGCAGGCCGATTCCGGTCAGCACCTCCTCTGACGACGCTGTGTTGCGGGAACGCCTCAACCTTGAAGCATCCCAGTATGAAGGTCCCGTCGGCATCGTCGGAGTACTGTCAGAAGTGTCCCTCCTGGCGGGCCTTCCTACTGTTTCCCTCTGGGCAGCCGTCCCGCATTACGTGGCCCAGGCCCCGTCACCCAAGGCGCAGCTGGCTCTCCTGCACCGGGTCGAGGAATTGATCCAAGTCCCGCTGGACACGCACGAACTGGCGGAAGAGGCAGCTGCGTGGGAGCGCGGCGTCGATGAGTTGGCTACCGAGGATCCTGAGATCGCCGCGTACGTCCGCCAGCTGGAAGAGGCAAAAGATACGGCCGATCTTCCGGAGGCGAGCGGCGAATCCATCGCGCGGGAGTTTGAGCGCTATCTCAAGCGTCGGGGCCGGGACAAGCCCTAGAGTACGACGCCGAGCAAGGCGTCCAGGGCGTCCCTGACCAGGGCCTGATCATGCTGGCTGCCCGCTGCCGCGGCGGAGTCCGCCGAGGCAGCCCAGCGGTCGACAGCTTCCAGGGCGGCCGGCGCGTTCAGGTCAGATGCAAGGGCGGACCGCATTTCTGCGATCAGGCCGGGGGCCGATCCTTCCGGCGAGGTGGCGACGGCGCTGCGCCACGCAGCCAGGCGGTCCTTCGCGGCTTCAAACCCTTCAGCGGTCCAGGACCAGTCTGAACGGTAATGGTGGGCCAGGATGGCCAGGCGGATGGCAGCCGGTTCTTCTCCCTCGGCCCGAAGTTTGGACACCAGGACCAGGTTGCCCTTGGACTTGCTCATCTTTTCGCCGTCCAGGCCCACCATGCCGGCGTGGGCATAGTGGTGGGCCAGCGGAACTTCGGCGAGGGAATAGGCGTGACCGGCGCCCATCTCGTGGTGCGGGAAGATGAGGTCAGAGCCGCCGCCCTGGACAGTGAAGGGAGCCGGCAGGTACTGCTGGGCGATGACCGTGCATTCGATGTGCCAGCCAGGCCTGCCCTGGCCCAACCCGCCGCCCGGCCAGCTGGGCTCGCCGTCACGGGCAACCCGCCAGAGCAGGGGGTCCAGGGCCTGCCGCTTGCCGGCCCGGCCCGGGTCGCCGCCGCGTTCGGCGAACAGTTCCAGCATTTCGGCTTCACCAAGGCGGGAGATCGAGCCCAGGGTCCAGGCATCCGGGGCGACCGACTGCTTGCCGGCAGCTTCGACGTCGTAGTAGACGTCGCCGTCGGGCTCCCCTGCCGTACCAGGGACGCGGTAGGCCAGCCCCAGCCGGACCAGCCGTTCGATGGCCGGAACAATGATGTCAACTGATTCAACGGCACCCACGTAGTGGTCCGGCGAGAGGACGTTCAGGGCCTCCATATCGGTCTGGAAGAGTTCAATCTGGCTCGCGGCCAGGTCCCGCCAGTCCACACCGGTGGCAGTCGCCCGCTCCAGCAGGGGGTCGTCGACGTCGGTGACGTTCTGGACGTAGGAAACCTGCTGGCCGGCGTCACGCCAGGCCCTGTTCAGCAGGTCGAAGGCCACGTAGCTGGCCGCATGGCCCATGTGGGTTGCGTCGTAGGGAGTGATCCCGCAGACGTACATGGATTGCTCTCCCCCGGCCCGGAGCGTGACCTCACTCCCCTTAGCGGTATCGAACAGCCGGATGGCAGGCATGGCGCCGGGCAGCGCAGGGACAGGGCGGGAGGTCCAGGATTTCACAGCCTAAGCCTACGGCTAGGCGCTGATGACATTGAAACCGAGCAAGAGATACAGGGCCAGGCCCAGGAAGATCCGGTACCAGACGAAGAGCCGGTAGCTTCGGGTGGAAATGAACTTGAGGAACCAACCGATGATCACGTAGCCCACCACCAAGGCGATGACGGTGGCCAGCGCCGTCTCCGGAAGGCCGTAGGGGCCGGTGATGCCTTCCTTGGAGACCACTTTGTACAGCTGGTAAAGGCCGCTGCCGAACACCGCCGGGATAGCCAGGAGGAACGAATACCGCGCGGCGGCTTCGCGTGTGTAGCCCATCAGGAGACCTGCGGTGATGGTGCCGCCGGATCGCGACACACCGGGAATAAGAGCCAGGGCCTGGGCGAAGCCGTACAAAATGCCGTGTTTGTAGGTGAGCTGGGTGAGGTCCCGGTCCTGCTTTCCGATCGCGTCGGCCACGGCCAGAAAGAGCCCGAAGACGATCAGCATGGTGGCTACGAGCCACAGGCTCCTCAGCACCGACTCGATCTGATCCTGGAAGAGCAGACCCAGCACGATGATGGGGAGGCTGCCCAGGATCACCAGCCAGCCCATGCGGGCATCCGGGTCCTGCCGGGAGACTTTTCCGGTCAGCGATCCCGCCCAAGCCTTGACAATCCGCACGATGTCGCGCCAGAAGTAGATCACCACCGCCGTTTCGGTACCAAGCTGCGTGATGGCGGTAAACGCGGCTCCGGGATCGGATGCGTTGGGCAGAAACTGCCCCACAATCCGCAGGTGGGCGCTCGATGAAATCGGTAGAAATTCGGTCAGTCCCTGCACTAGGCCCAGCAGGGCCGCCTCAAACCAGTTCACGCTAAGACCCTACGTCATGGACCCTGTTGATTCCCCGTAAGCTTGCAGCTATGCAGCAGCGTTACGTCGGCAACAGTGGATTGCGAGTCTCCGCCCTTTCCCTCGGCACCATGTCCTGGTCCGGCGATACCGACGAACAGGACGCCTCGGAGATATTGCGGACATTTATCGATGGTGGCGGAAAACTCATAGATACCGCGGCGTCATACGCCGACGGCCGCGCAGAGGCGATGATCGGGTCCCTCATGGGTGACGTTGTCTCCCGCACCGAAGTCTGCATCTCCACCAAAGCCGGGATGTCGACGTCGGACGGCCGGCGCACGGTGGACACTTCGCGCAACGCGATGCTCACCGGCCTGGACGCCAGCCTGGCGAGGCTGGGGACTGACTACGTGGATATCTGGTTTGCCCAGGCCTGGGACGGCAACGTCCCGCTGGACGAGACCCTGTCTGCGCTTGAATTCGCGCTCCGGAGCGGCCGCGCCCGTTATGCGGGCATCTCCAACTTCAGCGGGTGGCAAAGCGCCAAGGCCGCGGCGGTGGCCGGATTTCCGCTCGTAGCCGCGCAGGCTGAATATTCACTCCTGCAGCGAAAGGCGGAAGCGGAACTGGTTCCCGCCGTCGAAGATGCCGGTCTGGGGCTGATGGCCTGGGCTCCGCTGGGACGCGGCGTCCTGACCGGCAAGTACCGCGGCGCCATTCCCGCCGATTCCCGGGCGGCAAGAGCAGACTCCGCACCCTACGTAGAGCCGTATCTGGAGGCGCAGCCGTCCAGCGTTGTGGAAGCCGTGGCCATGGCTGCCAAGGGCCTGGGCAGGACACCGCTGGATGTTTCGCTGAGCTGGCTGTTGTCACAGCATGGCGTGGCCACGGCCATCATCGGACCCAGGACGCCCGTGCAGGCGAAAGAAATCATGGCGGCCCAACTGACCAGGTTGCCTCCCGAAATTGCCCGCGCTCTCGAGGACGTTTCCCTGCCCGGCTGAGTTTCCGTGCCCGGCTGACACGCCGTTCAGGGCCGCGGCGTTAGGTCGTTGCCCGCGATGGCGGCGTGGAGTTCTCAGTCCTCGAGGATTTCCAGGTCCTCGTCGTCATCGATGCCGGCTTCATCGTCCTCGTCTTCTTCATCATCGAAGACCTGAAGGGGTGTAACTTCGCTGTAAGCCTCGTAGAGTGCGTCTTCATAAACCTCGAAAGCATCTGCGACCGCAAAAAAAGCCGCTTCCACCGCGGGATCGCCATCTCCACGCCGGTTGGATGCTGCTATAAGGTGTTCTTCCAAGGCGGTTGTCAAGGACTGAAGCGCGACACGCGGATCGATGCTCATGCCTTCACGTTAGCCGGAAAAGGACGAAAATGGAGAGCAATGAAGGAACATTTTCTCACCAGCTCGGTCCAGCGCGAACGGGACATTCTTAGGCAGTACGAGTACCTCGTCCTGACGGTCAGCCCTGACGATTCGCTGCCTGACGCCAGGCGCCGGCTTGTGGAGCATTCCGAGTACGGCAAGTGGGAGCTGGAACGCAGCAAGCTGTATTTGGGCGGCGGCAGGCGCTTCTGGCTCCGCCGCCGGGTGATGCAGGTCCAGCGGACCGTATAGGGATTAACGGGCCAGCGGACCGTGTAGGGGTTGACGGGCCAGGGGCCTGTTTCAGTCCTCCAACGGACCCAGCCACGCGTTCGCCACGGTGTTGTGCGCCGACTCATCGTCTGATGGGTGGAACATCCCGGCCAGCACGTCCCGGTACAGGCGCTCAAGCTCCGACCCACGAAAGTAACTGGAGCCGCCACTTACCCTGATGGCCAGGTCCACAACGCGGCGGGCCGTTTCAGTTGCATTGACCTTCAGCCCCACAAGTTTGGGAAACCATTGCGGCCCGTGCTCAACGAGCGCATCCACATCGCGGGTGACGGTCAGCAGTTGGGGGTAGAGGATATCCATGGCCATGGCGGCCTCCGCGATTTTCCAGCGGATATCCGGATCCTGCGCATAGCTGCGGCCGGCATTCTTGAAGGATGTACGGCGCTTGACGGCCTCAACACCCAGGTTCAGGGCACGTTCGCCAATGCCGGTGTACACGGCAGCCAGCAATGTCTCGAAGCACGCGAAGACGGCGAAAATCAGCGGATCGGCGTTGGGTCCCACCGGGAGTTTGCGGAAGATCCTGTCCGGGGGGACCTCGACGCCGTCCAGGACGGTGGTGTTTGACTGGCTGGCCCGCATGCCCAGGGTGTTCCAGTCATCCAGGATGGAGTAGCCCGCGGCAGTCCGGGTGATGAATCCGTGCACGAGCTCCCCTGCGCCTTCCCTTGCCTGGCCGTCCTTGCCGAAGATTCCCAGCCGGGTCCAGGCGGGCGAAAGACTCGTGAAGATCTTGGTACCAGTGAAGCTGTACGCTCCGCCCGGCAAGGGAACGGCTGCCGTTTTTGAATCAAAAAAGACCGAATCGTTGCCGGCTTCGGAATTGCCGAAGGCGAAGATCTCGCCGTGGGCGGCCTCCTGCAGGACGAAGCCAAGGGAATGGTCCCCCTTTGCGGCCAGGACGTGGGCGACGCCGGTCCACACCAGGTGCATGTTGATGGCCAGGGCGGTGGCCGGGGCCGCCGTTGCCAGCCGCCGCTGGCACTGTGCTGCCGCCTCCAGCCCGAGCCCCAGGCCGCCGTCGGACGCCGGCACAAAGAGCTTGAGGTAGCCGGCGGCGGTCAGCTCTTCGAGGTCTTCAAAGAAGAAGGTGTTGTCCAGGTCGTAGCCCGCAGCACGGCCGCGGATGGCCTGGAGCAAGGGCTCCGGCAGGACTTCCTCGGGAGTCATGTCCGGGCCGGCTCAGTAATTGGTGAGGAGCGTGTTGAGCACCCGGGCGCCGAACTTCAGCGAATCCACCGGAACCCGCTCGTCCACACCGTGGAACATCCCGGTGAAATCGAGATCGTCGGGTAGCTGGAGGGGAGCGAAGCCGTAGCCGGTGATACCGAGCCGGCTCAATGATTTGTTGTCCGTGCCGCCGGAGAGCGTATAGGGAAGCACTTTCGCCCCCGGGTCCTCGGTGTGCAGGGCGTCGATCATGGAATCCACCAGGTTTCCGGCGAACGGGACCTCAAGCGAGACGTCGTTGTGAACGTAGCTGACCTCGACACCGGAGCCCGCAAGCTCGCGCACGACCTCCAGCACGTGGTCCTGCTGGCCCGGGAGCGTCCGGCAGTCCACCAGGGCCTCAGCCGATTCGGGGATGACGTTGTGCTTGTAGCCGCCCTTGAGCAGCGTGGGATTAGTGGTGTTCTGCAGGGTTGCCCCCACAAAGCGCGCCACGGTGCCGAGCTGGTCGAGCAGGCGGTCCGGATTGTCCGGATCGAACTCCACCCCTGTGAGTTCAGTCACGCCGTCCAGGAACTGCCGTGTGGTGGGCGTCAGCTCAATCGGCCACTTGTATTCGCCGATCCGGGTTACCGCCGCAGCCAGCCGGGTGACGGCGTTGTCCGTATTGATCTGGGAGCCATGGCCAGCCCGGCCGTGCGCCACCAGCCGGAGCCAGGAGATGCCCTTCTCAGCCGTCTGCAGGAGGTAGGTGCGCTGCCCGCCGATGGTTGCCGAGAAGCCGCCTACTTCCGAGATGGCTTCGGTTGCGCCTTCGAAGAGCTCGGGCCGCTTGTCGACTGCGTAGCGGGCGCCATACTCACCGCCGGCTTCCTCGTCGGCGAAGAAGGCAAAAATAATGTCGCGCTTGGGTTTGCGCCCGGATCTGGCCAAATCCCGCATCACAGCAAGGATCATGGCGTCCATGTCCTTCATGTCCACGGCCCCGCGGCCCCAGATGAGTCCGTCTTTGAGCTCCGCGCCAAAGGGATCCACCGACCACTGTTCACGCAGGGCGGGCACTACATCGAGGTGCCCGTGCACCACCAACGCGCTGGCGGACGGATCCTCACCGGCCATCCGAGTCACAACACTTGCGCGGCCGGGCGCCGACTCGAAGATCTCGGCTGCGAGGCCTACTTCCTCGATGAGCCCGGCTGCGTATTCCGCGGCCACCCGCTCCCCCGGACCCGAGCCGTCACCGTAGTTCGAGGTATCTATCCGGATGAGTTCCTGGCAAATTCGGACAACTTCATCCTCGGCACGGATGTCAGACATAGATACTCCTTGGGCAGTGGGAAGGCTGCAAACAACCTGCGTTCTCGTGTGCCCTCAGCCTACCCATCAGCCCCGATTCCATGTTTCCGGAAAGTTCGTGTTAGAGTTTTTCTCGCTGCTTCGGAGAAAAGCGAAACGCTGAAAGGCGGAAACGATCTCCGAAATACCACCTGCGCGGGTGGCGGAATGGCAGACGCGCTAGCTTGAGGTGCTAGTCCTCGAAAGGGGGTGGGGGTTCAAGTCCCCCTCCGCGCACAAATGGGAAAACCCCTGGAATCCAAGGATTTCAGGGGTTTTTCTGTTTCCTTCGGCGGCCTAAGCTGGAGCCGTGAATCCAACCCCGCCGCCTGGCCCGCTTGAAGTCGTCGTCGACTCCGGGGCGGCCGACTGGTGGGTGATCCTTGCCGGGCTTGGCCCCTTGGCTGTCCTGATCGCGGCCCTGCTGGCCTTCTACATCAACTGGCGCACCCTGGCCCAGCGCACGTCGGCCGATAAGACAGCGCTGGACCAGAAACGCGACGCCGACGAGCAGTCGCTCCGGCAACAAACCGAAGCGGACAGCCGGGCGGAATGGTGGCGGCGCACCCAGTGGGCCCTGGACCGCGCCTTGGATCAAGATCAAGGAACCAAGGCCTTGGGGCTTGCGACATTAAACGTCCTCGCAGGCAGTGAGCTGGCCCGTACCGAGGAGCTCGAACTGTTCGACGCGGCGTGGGAGTACGTGCCGGGCGGGGACGATAGTGACTGGACCGTGAGCGCAGGGTCGTCTGAACACAAGGACGTCCAAGCACGCCCGAATGCCGCCTCTGCGCCGGACGGGAAGGTCACCCCTGCCGACTACCGGGTTCAGGTGGCGGCCGCCCGGCTGCGCGTGACGCTCGATGAGCGCCTGGGGCGGGTTACCCCGCCTCAGACCACGGCCTTGGCCAAGGAACTTAACTAGGTCTCGCGGCTCGGCCGCCGTGCGCTGACTTTCGGTCCCGGGCACCATGGTGCCCAATGTCACCCGACGCCCATCCCAGCGGGTGTCCTCACGGAAATATAGCCGCCGCAGAGAAATTTTCTTGCCAGGCTATTGGGGAATACCCGCCGGATGCTGTAGGTTGCATACGCGACAGACGAACCAAAGAAAAGAGATACACCTAAGTGGCAACCGATTACGACGAACTTCGCTCCGACGTCAAGGAGTCGCAGGACAACTCACTCGAGGCACTGCAGTCCGCCAATGCACCGGACGCCCGCAGCGTCGTCCTCGAGCTCGATGAGGCCGACGGGCTGGATGGCGCCGGCGTTCCGGGAGGCGAATTCGTTGCCGAGGAACTGGTCGTGCAGGTTATCCCGCAGGCTGAGGACGAGTTCACGTGCTACTCCTGCTTCCTGGTGCGGCACCGCTCCCAGATTGCGCGGCAGAAAGACGGACACAGCTACTGCATTGACTGCGAAGGCTGATTCAAGAAACCGGACACTTTTCCGTGGCGGCCGAGTTCCGCCAACAGGAAGTTAGGGCACGCCCACGTTCAGTAGGCGTGCCTTTCCCGTTAACAGGCTCGAGCTGACGGCTCAGGCGAGGCGGCTGCGGACGATCTCGCTGACCGCCTTGCCGTCGTAGCGTCCGGCGACTTTGGCCGTGACAGGTTTCATCACAGCGCCCAGCTGACGCATTCCGGGCTCCACGCCTTCGTTCCTCAGCCCGGCGATGGTCTCGTCAACGATCGCCTCGACTTCCGCGGCTGTCAGTGGCTGCGGCAAGTACGCCTCTATGATTCCGGCCTCGGCGATCTCAGCCGCCGCCCGCTCGGATTCGCCGGCTTCCGTGTAGATCCTTGCGGTGTCGCGTCGCTTGGCAGCCTCTTTCTGCAACAACGAGGTCACCTGGGCATCGTCCAGGACAATGGGCGTCTTTCCCGACTTCTCGCGTGTTTCGATCTCGCCCAGGACATTGCGCACCGTTGTCAGGGCGGTTTTGTTCCGCTCCTTCATGTGCACCACAACATCAGCGTGCAGGCGTTCCTTCAAAGTGGTCACGGCATTCCTCGATTCGTTGAGCGCCCCAAGGCGGCAGGGCAGCAGGACAGTGGTGAACCATCCCTCTAGTACCGTAGAGGGCTATGGCTGACAATCACTACTCCCGGCCCGGCGGGAAACGACCTTGATTCCCGAGCAATTGTGGCAACGGATCATTGAAGCCTTCAGCCGTGCCGCCATCCCCCAAGTCACGGTGGCCGAACTGGCTGTGGTGCTGGCGCTGGCAACTGCATTGTCAATCCCCCGTGCCACCTGGAAGTACTTTGGGCTCCTGGCCACCGCCACGCACGAACTCGGCCATGCTTTCGCCGCCGTCATGAGCGGCCAAAGACTGAGCGGGATCCGGCTCCGGTTGGACCACTCAGGCACAACAACCAGTTACAGCCGGGGCCGGGCCGCCGCCGTCTGGTCGGGATTTTGGGGCTATCCTGTTCCTGCCCTGACCGGCGCCGCCCTGGTCACTTCCGGTTTTGCCGGCTGGGGTCCGGCGGCCTTGGCCACGGGAACCCTTATGCTCCTGGTTTCGCTGGTGTTCATCAGGAACTTCGCGGGGCTGCTGATCACAGGCCTTGCCGTCGCAGGGGGCGGGTTGTTGGTCCTCGTTGTGCCCAGCAGCTTCACCGGCCATGTTGCAATCGTGCTTGGCGTGGCGCTGCTCGTGGCCGCCGTCCGGGACCTCGTGAAGCTCACCAATGTGCACCTGCGGCGCCGTGACAGGCTGGCCAGTTCCGACGCCTATCTGCTGTACCGCGCAACGTCCATACCCTCCGGCATCTGGATCGCGCTCTTTGTCGCCGTTATTGCCGGCTCCTGGCTGGTCGCCTGGCAACCCATCTCAGCAATCCTGGCCGCCGGAGCCTAGGCTGCTCCGCATGAGCCAGGAATCTTCGAGCGGGCCACAGGCCGCGAACGCCACCGCTGCCGACAGCACGGACACCAGCACCGGACACAGCACCCTGGGCGCATATGTGACCGGCGGTGCCGAGTTCAACCGGGACACCAATTACATTGAGGACCGGATCACCCACGACGGCCGCGCCGGCGTCAACGGCGAGCCGGGGTGGCCAGTGGAAGCTGGCCGGTACCGGCTGATTGCGGCGCGGGCATGCCCGTGGGCGAACCGGGCCGTGATTGTGCGTAGGCTCCTCGGCCTGGAGGACTCCATCTCCCTTGGCCAGCCCAGCCCTACCCACGATGCCCGGTCGTGGACTTTTGACCTCGATCCGTGCGGGGTGGACCCTGTGCTTGGCATCGAGCGCATCCAGAGCGCCTATTTCCGGCGCTTCCCGGATTACCCGCGCGGCATCACGGTGCCGGCGATCGTTGATATTGCCAGCGGCGCGGTGGTCACCAATAACTTCCCTCAGATCACCCTGGACTTTGCCACCGAATGGACCCGTTTCCACCGGGTCGGAGCGCCTGACCTTTACCCGGAACACCTCCGCGCCGAAATTGACTCCGTCAACTAGCGCGTCTTCACCGAGGTCAACAACGGCGTCTACCGCTGTGGCTTTGCGGGCTCCCAGGAGGCCTACGACTCGGCCTACACCAGGCTGTGGACCGCGCTCGACTGGCACAAGGAACGCCTCACCGGACAGCGTTACCTCGTGGGTGACACGATCACGGAAGCGGATGTCCGCTTGTTCACCACCTTGGCCAAGTTCGATGCCGTCTACCACGGGCATTTCAAGTGCAACCGGCAGAAACTGAGCGAACTGCCGGCCCTGTGGGGCTACGCGCGGGATCTTTCCAGACTCCCGGATTCGGAGACACGATCGACTTTGTCCAGATCAAGCAGCACTATTACATCGTCCACGAGGACATCAATCCCACCCGGATGGTGCCGCAGGGTCCTGATCCGGAGGGCTGGCTGGAGTCCCATGGCAGGGAATCACTAGCCGGCCGGCCGTTCGGTGACGGCACTCCCCCGGGACCGGTGCACCCCGGCGAAGAAGTTTCCCCATGCCATGGAGCGGCGCCGCATCGGGAAAGCGCTTTCTAACCGGTTAGGCTAAGCCCATGCAGAATTCTCTTGGCTTTGCAGCGCCCGGTTATGAAGGCGTTTTGGATCTGTTCGAGGCCCTTCTCGCCGCGGATCCGCAGTACAGCGCCCAACTGGCTGCCTACCGCGACGGCGTGAAGATCGTGGACCTGTTCGGCGGGCCCCACATCACCGCCGATTCCATCACGGGGGCGTATTCAGTCTCCAAGGGCGTGGCGGCGCTGGTGATTTCGCTGCTCGTCCAGGACGGGCTGCTGGACCTTGACCGGACGGTGGCGCACTACTGGCCCGAGTTCGGTTGCCACGGCAAGGACCGCCTGCTGGTGCGTGAAGCCCTGTCCCATCAGGCCGGCCTGGTGGGAGTCGAGGGAGGCTTCGCCCTGGACGAATTCACCACGTCCCGGGCCGCGGCAAGGTTGGCAGCGGCGAGCCCCGCATGGCGTCCCGGCAGTTGCTTCGGGTACCACGCTCTCACCATCGGAATCATCATGGAGGAACTCTGCCGGCGGGTCACGGGCACCAGCCTGCAGAGCCTTTATGACCAGCGCATCCGCACGGCCTACGGCATCGACTTCTTCCTGGGGCTGCCCGAAAAGCTGGAACCGCGCTACCGTGACGTCCTCTACGACGTCGATCCCCTTCAACCATGGCTGGATCCACTGAGCCTGGACGGGCTTAACAGCAACGCGGCAGTCAGCACAATCATGGAACTTCCCAATCAACGGGCCGTGCGCGCCGCGGGGATGAGTGCCGCCGGCGGTGTGGGTACGGCGGAGGGCCTGGCCAGGCTCTACGCCGCGGCCATCACCGGTGTGGACGGCCGGGACCCCTTGTTGACCCCTGAGACTGCCAGCGCCATGTCCCAGGAGCAGGTGTGGGGCCTGGACCGCCTGTCCGGACTGGACAACGCCTTTGCCGTGGTCTTTATGAAGCCACACGTGTCGCGGAATTTCGGCAGCCACCGCGCTTTCGGCCACGAGGGAGCCAACGCTGCGCTGGGGTTCGCCGATCCCGCGTACGGCCTCGGCTTCGGATACATCCCGCAGCGGGCGGAGGACGGACGCACCCAGGGCAAAGCTCATCGGCTGGCTGCGGAGGTCCGGCGGGCGGCGTCGGCCTTGTCCTAGTACACGGGTGCACCTAGTGTGGGGCTGATGGGTGACACTCAAACGCAGCCGCAGGGCCGGCCCTCCGCTGGAACCCGAATCCTGCGGAATTCGGTGGCCGGTCTCTCGTCGGCATTCACAGTACAGCGCCTGCAGCTGGCGGCGAAGGCAGCTCTGGCCGCCGGCCTCGCTTTCGCCATTGCTCCCCTGATGCCAGGATCCGCTGCCGAGTATCCGTACTACGCACCGCTCGGCGCCCTGGTGTCGATGTACCACAACGTGGCCGGATCCTTCCGGCAGGGTCTCCAGGCGCTCGTCGGACTCGCCCTGGGTATCGGGCTCGCCTTTGCGCTGGTCAGTGTCGGTGATCCGTCACCGCTGTCTGTTGCGGTCGTTATGGGACTCGGCGTGCTGCTCGGCGGTCTCCCCCGCATCGGCTCGGGCAGCGATTGGATTCCGACGGCGGCGCTGCTGGTCCTGCTGGTGGGGGGAAGCAACCGGGACGACTTTTCCTTCGGCTACCTCCTTCAGATGGGCGTCGGCGTCGCGGTGGGCATCGCCGTCAACTTCCTGGTCTTTCCGCCCCTGCGCTTCAATGCGGCAGCCACCAGCCTGGGCAAACTCCGGCTGGCCCTCGGGCGGCAGCTGACTGACATGGGAACGGCCCTGACTGAAAAGTGGCCTCCTGAGCATGAGGACTGGTCCCGCCGGTCGACCGAGCTGGCCGAAGCAGCCAGCTCGGTCCGCCATCTCGTGCAGGAGGCTGACGCGAGCCAGCGGGCCAATCCGCGCCGGCGGCTCCATCCCCGCGATGTGGATCTCGACTACCACAACCTTCGTGATCTGGAGAGGGTGACGTTCCACATCCAGGACATGACAGAAGTCCTGTCCGATGTCATCTGGACAGACGAGGCACCTTACACGGTGCCTTTCAACGACAGTGCGCCCCTGGCCGCGGCCATGACCGCCACCGGCGAACTCCTGGCCTCGTTCGACGGCGAGGATGAAGCAGACCAGCGGCGGCTGTTTGCTGCCGCAAAGTCAGCGGTGGAGGCCGGCATGGCAACGGTTGCGGAGCGGGCCCAGGAAGATTCGGCCGTGACAGCGTCCGAGTCCATCCTCCTGAGCCTGCACCGTATCCTCAGGGCCGTGCGGCCGGCGTCCTAGAGCGGTGCCACGGACCCGCTGAAGTGGCGACGGCCGGAACGGGGGTTCCACGCCACAAATTCGGCCCGCTGCCAGCCTTCGCCAGGCGTCTGCGCCGTGGTGATATCCAAGGCAACGCGGGCCGGCAGGAACACTGGAGCCTCGAACGTGACATCCCACGTGAATGTTTCGCCTTTGGCTGGCCCGACATCCGCGAGGGCCCTCGCGGCAAGGTACATCCCGTGCGCGATGGAGCGGCGCATGCCCAGGGCCTTGGCAGAAAGAACGCTCAGGTGGATCGGGTTGAAGTCACCGGAAACAGCGGCATACGCCCTTCCGGTGTCGACCCCCAACTGCCAAATCGCGGTGGGGTCCGGAGGCGTGAAATCGGCCTGGCGGTTGTGCGGCGTTGGCTTGTCGATGCCGGGGAGGAACACACCCTTGGCCAGGTAGGAGGAGCGCCCGGTCCACTTGATGTCCGGCGTATACGCGCCACGGATCTCGGACACAACGTCAAGTTGTGTGCCGGCCCGGTGGCCCCGGAGGTTCTCAACCCTGGCCTGGATGTCCAGGGATTCCGTGAAGAGCACCGGCGACCTCTGCTCCACATGGTTGCTGAGATGGACCATGCCCAGGAGCGGCAGCGGGAAATCGTCGCGGTTCATCACACTCATGGCCAGCGGGAATGCCAGTGCGTGGAGGTAGCCGGCCGGCAGGGTGTCCCTGGCAGTCAGCCCGATGAGGTGCTGGTAGGCGGTGAGGTTGCCGACGTCGGCCCTTACCCCGCGCACTTCGTGGCTAGTGGCCGGAAGGTTTGATCCGTTGTGCGTGCCCAAGACGCGCCGCCGCGCCGCCTGCGCGGCGGCATTGACGTACAGCTTGGACAGGGAAGGCATCTCCCCCAGGATGACCGGCTGGACTGTACTCATGCCCCCACCAGGTTCTGTCCGCAGACGCGCAGCACGTCGCCGTTAATGCCCCCCGCGGCGTCGCTCGCCAGGAAAGCAATGGCCTCCGCGACGTCGGACGGTTGGCCACCTTGCTGCAGCGAGTTCAGCCGCCGTCCCACTTCGCGGACGGCAAACGGGATCCGTGCTGTCATGTCTGTTTCGATGAATCCGGGCGCCACCGCGTTAATGGACCCGCCGTTCGCCGCCAGAAGGGGCGCAGAAGCGCGCACCATACCCATCACGCCGCCCTTGGACGCCGCGTAGTTGGTCTGGCCGCGGTTGCCCGCGATGCCGCTGGTGGATGCCACCGAGACAATCCGTGGTGAATTACGGAAGTGTTCAGAAGCAAGGAGCGCTTCGTTGATTCTGAGCTGGGCGGCGATGTTGATGTTCAGGACGGAGGTCCAGCGGCTGTGGTCCATATTGGCGAGCAGCTTGTCCCGGGTAATTCCTGCGTTGTGGATGACGATATCCAGACGGCCGTGACGCTGCACGGCGTGCTCGATGATCCGCTGGCCGGCATCTGCGCTGCTGATATCCAGTTGAAGCGCCGTGCCGCGGACTTCGTTGGCAACGGCAGCCAAATGGTCCCCGGCTGCCGGGATGTCTACGAGGACCAGGGTGGCCCCGTCCCGGTGGAGGGTCCGGGCAATAGCCGCACCGATGCCGCGGGCGGCGCCGGTGACCACGGCAACCTTGCCGGCGAGCGGCTTCTCGAAGTCCGGGGGGAGGTGGCCCTGCTCGGTTGCCACAGTCAGAAACTGGCCATCCACAAATGCCGACCGGCCGGACAGAAAGAACCGCAGGGCTGCCAGAGCGCTGGGGCTGGTGCTCTGGACACCTTCTGCCAGGACGATGCCGTTCGCTGTTGCGCCGGCCCGGAGTTCCTTGGCCAGCGACCGCAGGAAGCCATCCACACCTTGCCGGGCAGCCGACTGTGCAGGGGACGCGGTTTCGGCGGCCGGCCGGGAGATGGTGATGACGCGGGCGCTCGCGCCGAGATCACGCAGGGAGGCCGCGGCGGACAGCACAGGCTTTTCAAGGTCCTCGGGCCGGGTCAGCTCATCCAGGACCAGAATGATCGCGCCAAGTTTTTCGCGGGGCACCGCGTGGCGCCGGACGTCCAGGTCCCAGGAAAGCAGCTTGGCGGCCAGTTCGTCGGCACCGGCGGTGTTGCCCTGGACCAGGACGGGGCCAGTAACCAGCGGCTGGCCCGGCTTGAAGCGGCGCAGCAGCGCAGGCTGGGGCAGGCCCAGCCGCTTGGCGATGTTCTTGCCTACGCCCTGGTTGACGAGGATGGTGAATTTATCCGTCATCCGGTGCCCCTAGAGTGCTTCGAGAATTGCGACGACGCCCTGGCCGCCGGCGGCGCAGATGGAAATAAGTCCGCGCGCAGGCCTTTCCTCGACGGTGCCCTGGGCCTGCAGCATCTTGGCCAGCGAGGCCACGATGCGTCCGCCGGTGGCTGCGAACGGGTGGCCCGCGGCCAGGGAGGAGCCGTTGACGTTCAGCTTGGTGCGGTCGATGCTGCCGAAGGCACCCTCAAGTCCCAGCCGGGTGCGGCCGAACTCATCATCTTCCCAAGCGGCCAGGGTGCTCAGGACAGTCCCGGCGAAGGCTTCGTGGATCTCAAAGAAGTCGAAGTCATCCAGCGTCAGTCCGTTGCGGGCCAGCAACCTGGGGACCGCAAACGCGGGGGCCATAAGCAGTCCGTCCTTGCCGTGGACGAAGTCCACGGCGGCAGCTTCACCATCCACGACGGTGGCGAGCTTCGGCAGGTCATGTGCATCAGCCCAGTCTTCGGATGCGAGCAGGACCGTGGAGGCCCCGTCGGTCAGCGGTGTGGAGTTTCCCGCCGTCATGGTGGCCTCGGCGCCGAGGCTCTTCCCGAAGACGGGCTTGAGTGTAGCCAGCTTCTCCAGTGTGGTGTCCGCCCTCAGGTTGGAGTCCTTGGCGAGGCCGCGGTATGGCGTCAGGAGGTCATCGAAGAATCCTGCGTCATACGCGGCGGAAAGGTTGCGGTGGCTGTTGAAAGCCAGCTCATCCTGCGCCTCCCGCGAAATGTTCCACTGCGCGGTGGTCAGCGCCTGGTGCTCGCCCATGGACAGGCCGGTGCGTGGCTCCCCCGTACTCGGAGCATCGGGGGCCAGGTCCTTGGGCCGCAGCCGGCTGAGCACCTGCAGGCGCTGGGGAAGGGTCTTGGCGCGGTTGAGGTCCAGGAGTATCTCGCGGAGACCCTCACTGACAGCAATGGGGGCATCCGACGCCGAGTCGACACCACCGGCGATGGCGGAATCGATCTGGCCCAGTTTGATCTTGTTGGCCAGGCCTAGAACCGTTTCGAGGCCGGTGGCGCACGCCTGCTGCAGGTCGTAGGCGGGGGTTTCCGCCGACAACGCCGAACCCAGGACTGCCTCGCGGGTGAGGTTGAAGTCGCGCGAGTGTTTGAGCACGGCCCCGGCCGCAACCTCGCCGATCCGCTCATCCTGGAGGCCAAACCTGGCGATAAGACCGTCCAGTGCGGCGGTGAGCATGTCCTGGTTGGAAGACTTCGTGTAGGCCCCGCCGGACCGGGCAAACGGGATCCGGTTACCACCCACAATTACGGCCCGGCGGACTGGACGCGCCGCGCCGGAAGTCGTGGGGCTGGCGAATTCGTGGGGTCCGGTGCCGGACTGTCCATTGACGGACATGGGTGACTCCTCTGATCTGCGACGGTTACCGATACCCAGCGTACCTGATACGCTGAGTATCGTGAACAACCTCCACTCAGAAGTCCAGACGCCGGCCACCGGCTCAAATGCCGACGGCCGTTCGGCCCGCTGGCAGACGCATCGGGAGGAACGACGCCGGGAGCTCATCAAGTCCGCACGCCGCGCGGTTCACGCGCTGGGCAGCGATGCCTCTATGGAGGAGATTGCAGCGGCCTCCGGCACATCAAAGTCGGTCTTTTATCGCTACTTCGGCGACAAGGCAGGACTGCAGCACGCTGTCGGGGAAGTTGTCCTGAGCCAGATGCAGCGCAAGATCCGCGAAGCGGCCCAGGGTGCCCAGACGCCTAGGGAAGGGCTGCTTGCCATGATTTCGGCCTATCTCCAGATGGCGGAAACCAGCCCCAACGTCTATAGCTTCGTCACCCGCTATGCGCCAGTGGACGCAGACGGTCCGCAGGGATCGGCGGCCATCTCCGGAGCCCTAGGACACTTCTTTGATTCCATCGCCGAGATGATTGCGGCGCCGATGCGGACCCACCTCGGGGATGGCAAAGAAGCGGTGATTGGCTACTGGCCCACGGCGGCCATCGGCCTGGTCCGGAATGCCGGCGAGCAATGGCTCAGCACACCTGATTCGGCGGCGAAGCCGGACCAGGAAGCCATGGCCCGCCAGATCACGGCCTGGCTATGCGTGGGAATCGCCCCCGAGCTTAACCCTGCCAGCGCGCCATGATTCCGCCCCAAGAACCTCACACCCTCCTGTCAGAACCAACGAAGGACATTGACATGACCGAAGTAGTGGACCGCACCACCGGCCCGGAGGCCGCCGTCACCAACCCCACCGCCGGCCACAGAACGGCTGCGCAGCCCGCCGTCGACGTTGCCGCGCTCGGCGAGCAGCTCCTGGGTAAATGGGCGGAATCCCGCCGGCAATCGCGCGCGCTGGCCAGCGACCCGGCACTGCACAAGATCGAAGGACTGACGCACACCGAACACCGGACGCGGGCGTTCGGCCAATTGAAGTACCTCGTGGACAACAACGCCGTGCAGCGGGCCTTCCCGGCAGCACTGGGCGGTTCCGATGATCACGGCGGCAACGTGGCCAGGTTCGAGGAACTGGTCACCGCCGATCCGTCCCTGCAGATCAAGGCCGGCGTCCAGTGGGGTCTCTTCGGCTCGGCCGTGATGCACCTGGGCACGCAGGAGCATCACACCAAGTGGCTGCCAGGCATCATGAGCCTGGAGATCCCCGGCTGCTTCGCCATGACGGAGACCGGCCACGGTTCCGATGTGGCCAGCATCGCCACCACTGCGACCTACGACGCCGAAACCCAGGAATTTCTGGTCCACACACCGTTCCGGGCTGCGTGGAAGGACTACATCGGCAATGCAGCCATCGACGGCCTCGGCGCCGTCGTTTTCGCCCAGCTCGTGACAAACGGCGTCAACCATGGAGTGCATGCCTTCTACGTTGACCTCCGGGACCCCCAGACCAAGGAATTCATGCCCGGGATTGGTGGTGAGGACGACGGTATCAAAGGCGGCCTCAACGGGATCGACAACGGCCGGCTGCATTTCGACAACGTCCGCATTCCCCGCACGAACCTCCTGAACCGCTACGGCGATGTGGCACCTGACGGGACCTACACGTCCTCCATGGCCAGCCCCGGCCGACGCTTTTTCACCATGCTGGGAACCCTCGTCCAGGGCCGCGTGTCGCTGGACGGCGCGGCCGTGGCGGCGTCGAAGGTCGCACTGACGGCAGCCATCCGCTATGCCACCGAACGGCGCCAGTTCAACGCGTCCTCGCACACTGACGAAGAGGTCCTCCTGGACTACCAGCGCCACCAGCGGCGCCTGTTTACCAGGCTGGCCACCACGTACGCCGCGGGCTTCGCGCACGAGCAGCTCCTCCAGAAATTCGACGACGTCTTTTCCGGCGCCCACGATACCGATGAGGACAGGCAGGATCTGGAAACACTCGCCGCAGCCCTGAAGCCGCTGAGCACCTGGCATGCCCTGGACACCCTGCAGGAATGCCGTGAGGCGTGCGGCGGCGCCGGCTTCCTGATCGAAAACCGCTTTGCCTCCCTTCGTGCGGACCTGGACGTCTACGTCACGTTTGAGGGCGACAACACCGTGCTGCTCCAGCTTGTGGCCAAGCGCCTCCTGGCCGACTACGCCAAGGAGTTCAGGAATGTCGATTTTGGCGTCCTTGCACGCTACGTGGTTGCCCAGGCAACGGGCGTCGCGATCCATCGCACCGGCCTGCGGCAGGTGGCACAGTTCGTCGCCGATACCGGATCAGTCCAGAAGGCTGCCATTGCGCTCCGGGACGAGGAAGGCCAGCGCGCCCTCCTGACGGACCGCGTCCAGACCATGGTGGCCGACGTCGGGTCGGCCCTGAAAGGCGCCAACAAACTGCCCGTCGAAAAGGGGGCGGCCCTCTTCAACCAGCACCAGAACGAGCTGATCGATGCCGCCCAGGCGCACGCCGAGCTCCTGCAATGGGAGGCGTTCACGGAGGCCCTGGAAGATGTCACGGACCCCGGCACCAAAAGGGTCCTGACCTGGCTGCGCGATCTGTTCGGCCTGTCGCTGATCGAAAAGAACCTGTCCTGGTACCTGATGAACGGCCGGCTCTCCATGCAACGGGCACGCACCGTGGGTGATTACATCAACCGGCTCCTGGTCAAGATCAGGCCCCACGCCCTGGACCTTGTGGACGCCTTCGGGTACGGCGATGACCACGTGCGGGCGGCGATCGCCATCGGTGCCGAGAAGGCCCGGCAGGACGAGGCCCGCGCCTACGTCAGAGCACAGCGGGCCAGCGGCAACGCACCCGTCGACGAAAAGGTGCTGCTGGCGCGCACATCAGCCGGCGGCCTCACCCAGCCGAACTGACCGCAGCTCCGCGTTCCACTCGCGGGGCAACGCGCGACGGCGCCGCTCCCCTCTGTGGGGGGCGGCGCCGTCGTGCGCTGTTGGGTCACTAGTGCTGCTGTTCCTGCCGTCCGTCAGGAAAGCACTGAGCGGTAGACCTCTAGGGTGGTCTCGGTGATGGAGTCCCAGGAGAAGTGCTCCTCCGCGCGGCGGCGGCCGGCCTGGCCCATGGCACGTGCCCGTTCGGGATCGGACACCACCTCGGTCAAAGCGGCGGCAAATTCCGTCACGAACTTCTCCGGATCAAGCGGTGTGCCGGTACCGTCGGTGACCTGCTCGAGGTCCACCAACAGGCCAGTCTCGCCATGCTGGACCACCTCGGGAATACCGCCCGTAGCGCTGGCCACCACGGCAGCACCGCAGGCCATCGCCTCGAGGTTGACGATGCCCAGCGGTTCATAGATGGACGGGCAGGCGAACGCTGTGGCGTGGCTGAGGACCTGGATGAGTTCGTTCCGCGGCAGCATCCGTTCGATCAGCACGACGCCGGTCCGCTGGCTCTGTAGCTCCTCGATCAGGCGTGCAGTTTCTGCGGCGAGCTCGGGGGTATCCGCCGCCCCAAGGCACAGCACGAGCTGCACATCGGCCGGAAGCTTCGCGGCGGCACGCAGGAGGTAAGGCACGCCCTTCTGGCGCGTGTTGCGGCCGACAAACACCACGCTCGGCCTGTCCGGATCAATGCCCAGGGCGCGGACGGTGTCCTGGTTTTCGTCGCGCTGCCACAGTTTGACGTCGATGCCGTTGTGGACCACCCTGACTTTGGCAGGGTCAACGTCGGGGTAGCTGCGGAGGATGTCCTGGCGCATGCCTTCCGAAACGGCGATGATCGCCGCTGCTGCCTCGTAGGCGGTTTTCTCGACCCAGGAGGACAACGCGTAGCCGCCACCAAGCTGCTCGGCCTTCCACGGCCTCAGGGGCTCCAGGCTGTGGGCGCTCAATACGTGCGGGATGCCGTGGAGCAGAGACGCAAGATGGCCGGCCATGTTCGCATACCAGGTGTGCGAATGGACCAGATCGGCGCCTGCCACGTCCGGCACGATGCGCAGGTCCACCCCGAGCGTCTGGACGGCGGCGTTGGCCGAGCCCAGGTCTTCGGGAACGGAATAGGAGGTCACCCCGGCACCGTGGTAATCGGCGTCGCGGGGTGCACCGAAGGCACGAACCTGCAGGTCAACATGCTTACTAAGCACCCTGCTCAATTCCGCTACGTGGACTCCGGCGCCTCCGTAGATCTCGGGCGGGAACTCTTTAGTCACAATGTCTATTCGCACGTTACCCAAGGTAGTCCTTCCGCACTATCTGTTCTAGTGTGAAGGGGTCCGGGCGTGCCGGACTGTTTGGGGAGTTACGAAGGCGTACAGGAGCTACTACCATGCCGTTGAATAAAAGAGTCCTGGCCATTGTCCTCGCGGGCGGCGAGGGAAATCGGCTAATGCCGCTGACGGCAGACCGGGCGAAACCTGCAGTGCCTTTTGCCGGCAGCTACCGGCTGATCGACTTTGCGCTGTCCAACCTGGTGAATTCACGCTACTTGCAGATCGTGGTCCTGACCCAGTACAAGTCCCACAGCCTTGACCGCCACATTTCCGAGACCTGGCGGATGTCCACGCAGCTGGGCAATTATGTGGCGTCCGTGCCGGCGCAGCAGCGCGTCGGCAAGAGCTGGTTCCTCGGCAGCGCCAACGCCATCTACCAGTCCCTGAACCTGATCCATGACGCCAACCCCGACATCGTCGTCGTGGTTGGTGCGGACCACGTGTACCGCATGGACTTCGCCCAGATGGTGGAGCAGCATGTGCAGAGCGGTGCCAAGGCCACTGTGGCCGCCGTGCGCCAGCCGTTGAGCATGGCCAACCAGTTCGGTGTGATCGAGGTGGACCAGGAGGACCCGCAGAAGATCGCCGCATTTGTGGAAAAGCCCGCCACAACTCCTGGCCTGGCCGCTGATCCCACCCAGTTCCTGGCTTCCATGGGCAACTACGTCTTTGACGCCGACGCGTTGGTGGATGCCCTTCACGTGGACGCCGAACGGCTCGACACCAAGCACGACATGGGCGGGGACATCATCCCCTACTTCGTCAGCCAGGGTGAGGCCGGAGTCTACGACTTCACCCTCAACGACATTCCCGGCTCCACGGAACGCGACCGGACCTACTGGCGCGACGTCGGCACCATCGATTCGTTCTACGACGCCCACATTGACCTCATCTCGCCATTGCCGGTGTTCAACCTCTACAACTCTGAATGGCCCATTTACACGCGGCAGAGCATCTCCCCGCCGGCCAAGTTCGTCCGCGGCGAAAACGACACCGTGGGCACCGCCCTGGACTCCATTGTGTCCAGCGGCGTGGTCATCTCCGGCGGCGTGGTGGAGGGATCCGTCCTGTCCAATGACGTCTTTGTGGGTAACGGCAGCAGGGTCATCGACTCGGTCCTGATGGACAAGGTGAACATCGGCAGGGGCGCCGTAGTCAACCGGGCCATCCTGGACAAAAACGTGAAGGTGCCGGCTGGCGCCGCGATCGGCCTGGACCATGACCTGGACCGCGCCCGCGGATTCAAGGTGACCGAGTCCGGCATCACCGTGCTCGCCAAGGGCCAGCAGGTGCCTGAGCCCGGGGAGGCGGAACGGGCGCTTGCCGCCAGGAACCTTCACCTTGTACCCAATGCCATCAAAGCGGCCACGGCCAACTATCCAGAAATCCGCGAATCTGTGGAACAGGTTGCTGCGGTCCATGCGGAGGCGGCATCCCAGGCCGCCCCGGGCGGCCGCCGCTCCTAGGCGAGGGACGGGCAGGCCCGGCAGGACAGCGAACAGCTGGACCCGGTCGGGCCGGATCTTCCCCAGGCTGTAAAATCGGTACAATGAGCTCCCCCGATCTGTCGCCTGAGGAAATCCAGGCCTGCCTCAAGGTTTTGAACACCATCCACGTCTATGACGAGGAACACCCCGACTATGTCTCGGTGCGCCGTGCCACCGGGAAGATGTTCAAGGCCGTGAAGCGTCACCGCCGCGTCACCAAACGGGACCTGATCTCCGAAGCCGACCGGGCCGTCATCGCCCAGACGGCAACGGCAGCACCGGACCGGATCGACGACGAGACCCGCGGCAACAAGCTGGAGACCTCGGCGACGGGCAAGGTGGCCGGGCACCTGATCCGTTCCCGCCCCTGCTATATCTGCAAGAAGCACTACACGCAGGTGGACGCCTTTTATCATCAGCTCTGCCCCGAATGCGCCGCCTTCAGCCACAGCAAGCGGGATGCCCGCACCGACCTGACAGGCCGGCGTGCGCTGCTCACCGGCGGGCGGGCCAAAATCGGCATGTACATCGCGCTGCGCCTGCTCCGGGATGGCGCGCACACCACCATCACCACCAGGTTCCCCAAAGACGCCGCACGCCGTTTTGCGGCAATGGAAGACAGCAGCGAGTGGCTGCACCGGCTCCGGATCGTGGGCATCGACCTGCGCGACCCGTCACAGGTGATGGCCCTGACGGATTCGCTCAACGCCGCGGGCCCCCTGGACATCATCATCAACAACGCCGCCCAAACGGTGCGCCGATCCGGCAACGCCTACAAACCCCTGGTGGACGCGGAGGACGAGCCGCTGCCCGCCGCGCTGGAGCCGGCCAACGGCGGACCGGAACTGGTGACGTTCGGCCACGCCCACGACAAACACCCCCTCGCCCTGGCGAGCAGTGTCACGGATCACCCGGTGCTGGCCGGCGACGCCATCACTTCGCTGGCGCTCTCCACCGGCTCGGCCTCGCTGGAGCGGATCGCCTCCGGAACAGCGATCGACGCCGGCGGGCTCGTCCCGGACCTGGCCGACATCAACAGCTGGACCCAGGTGGTGGACGAGGTTGACCCCCTGGAAATGCTGGAAGTCCAACTCTGCAACGTCACGGCCCCGTTCCTGCTGGTTAGCAGGCTCAGGGACGCCATGAAGCGCTCCACGGCGCACCGGAAGTACATCGTCAACGTCTCCGCCATGGAAGGCCAGTTCTCCCGCGCCTACAAGGGCCCCGGGCATCCGCACACCAACATGGCCAAGGCAGCCCTGAACATGATGACCCGCACCAGCGCCCAGGAAATGCTGGACGCCGACGGGATCCTGATGACTGCGGTGGACACCGGCTGGATCACTGACGAACGGCCGCACTTCACCAAGGTCCGCCTCATGAAGGAGGGCTTCCACGCGCCTCTGGACCTGGTGGACGGCGCCGCCCGCGTCTACGATCCGATCGTGATGGGCGAAAACGGCGAGGACCAGTACGGGGTCTTCCTCAAGGACTACAAGCCCAGCCCCTGGTAGGACGGACACTTTCCTGGCCGGAGGGTTGGGCGTAGGCTCGGCGGCATGAGCAGCGAAGCAACGTCCAGCGACCCAACGTCCAGCGACCCAACGTCCGGCGAGTCCAACTCCAACGAGTCCACGTCCCAGGTCCAGAACCTGGAACACCATGAATGCTGGGCACTGTTGCGGACGGTTTCCGTCGGCAGGCTGGCCGTCCTGGTGGACGGCCAGCCTGATATCTTCCCCATCAACTACACGGTGGATGGCGGAACGTTAGTCTTCCGCACCGGCGCAGGAACGAAGCTGGCCGCCGCCTCAGGAGGTGCCGCTGTGGCGTTGGAGGCCGACGGCGTGGATGCCGTCAGTGGCCTCGCCTGGAGCGTGGTGGTCAAGGGACCGGCAAAGGCCATCACTGGAACCGAGGGCATCCTGGACTCCGCAGCCCTGTATCTTTTCCCATGGCAGGCCGGGAAGAAGGACACCTTTGTCCGGGTGAGCCCGGGAACAGTGACCGGGCGCCGGTTCAAAGTCACAGCACCCATGACCTGGTGGACCCAGCTCTCCGGAGCGGCCAAGGCAGCTCCGGAGTAGTCCTGGGCAGGACCTTGGGCACGACGAGGAAATGCCCCCGACTGCCTAAGCGAGGCGGGTAATTTCCACGCTCACGCTCAGCGCCGAACCGCCGCCGCCGGACAGGATGCCCTTCAACGGCGGCACGTCCCGGTAGTCCCGGCCCCTGGCGACGGTGACGTGGTAATCGCCTGCCGGCTTGTGGTTCGTGGGATCCCAGCTGCGCCAGTCCCCGTCCCAGAACTCCAGCCAGGCATGTGACTGGCCGGCGACTGTCTCGCCGATGGCCGCCGTCGACCTCGGGTGCAGGTATCCCGAGACGTACCGGGCGGGAATGCCGCAGCTGCGCAGCGCGCCGATGGCGAGGTGTGCGAGGTCCTGGCAGACACCCTGCCGCTGGCCCCAGGCCTCCTCCGCGTTGGTGGTGACCGCGGTGGAGCCGGACATGTACGTCATCTCGCCGCGCATCCATTCGAAGATGGCCATGGCGGCCTCGTGCGGGTTCTTGCCCTCTACGACACCTGGAATGATTCCCAGTACCTCGACGCCGGGACCACTCAGCTGGGACTGCGGCAGCCAGTCACTGAACGTATTCAACGACTCCTTCGATGCCAGGACGTCCCAGCCAGCGATGTCAGCGTCGGCGGGGATTTTTTCCGCCCGGTGCACTTCAACGGTGATGTTGGAAACGACCTCAAGGTGGTCGTGCGGCATCTGCATGTCGAATGCTGTGACCCGTGTGCCCCAGTAGTCCCGGTAGTTGCTTACGGCCGCCTGCGACGGCGAGACCTTGAGCACGGACTCAAGGACCACCTGCTGCGGATCGGTCAGGGGCGTCATGCGCGCCTCATTGTAGGACAGCGTGACGCGCTTGTTGTACTTGTAAGCCGTGGTGTGGATGATGCTCAGCCGGGTCATGAAACTTCTCCCACCCAGGCCAGTTCGTCTGCCTGATTGAAGTATTTACGGGAAATGGCGTCCGAGGCCTGTGAGACGGCCTTCTGCACGCGTTCCATGTGCTCGGGCAGTTCGGACATTAGATCGTCCGTCCGGTGGAACTCGAGAAACGTACGGGCCTGGCCCACGATCCGGCGGGCGTCGTTGATAAAGCCCACGCGCTGTGCAGAAGGGTCCAGCTTGGCGAGGCACTCATCGGCGTCCCGCAGGGCGTAGACGATGGACCGTGGAAACAGCCGGTCGAGCAGGAGGAACTCGGCGGCGTGCTGGTCCCCGAAGGCGGCTCGGCGCGTCCGCAGGAACGACTCATAGGCGCCCGCGCACCGCAGCATGTTGACCCAGGACATGCCCGCAGAGAGGACATCCCGAGTGGAGAGCATCCGCGCGGTCATGTCGGCGCGCTCCAGGGACCGGCCCAACACCAGGAACAGCCAGCTTTCGTCATGGCTAACCGTGGTGTCGGCCAGGCCACTGACCATGGCCGTCCGTTCCAGCGTCCAGTTGCAGAAGCGGTACGTCCCCACTACGTCCTTGCGGTGCTGGCTCAGCCCGTAGTAGGTGGTGTTGAGGCTTTCCCAGAGGCCCGAGGACACGGTCTCGCGGGCACGCCGTGCGTTTTCGCGGGCTGCGCCCAGCGACCCAGCGATGGACGTTGCGCTGGTTTTGTCGTATGCCAGGGCGTGGAGGAGTTCGGGCAGGCCGAAGTCTTCGCTCTGCGGCCGGGCACCCATGACTGCGAGCAGTTCCTGGGCCACCCTGCGGCGTTCGTCCATGGGGAGGTGGTTCAGGCGTTCAAGGTGCACGTCCAGGATCCGGGCGGTGCCGTCGGCCCGCTCCACATAGCGTCCGATCCAAAATAGGGACTCAGCAATACGGCTAAGCATTCGCGGTGACCTCCTGCGCGTCCGAAATCTGTGGGGATGCCCCCGTGACCAATTGTGCCGGTTCGATGGCCCGGCTCACTGCTGCTGCTCCGACTGGCGGTCGCGCCAGTTGCTCTCCACTGGCCAGACGGACACCCGCTCACGGATGGAAATTGTGGGCCGAGGAACAGTTTCGACCGGCACCTGGGGTGAGTCTGCCAGCACCCATGTGTCCTTGGAGCCGCCGCCCTGGCTGGAGTTCACAATGAGGGAGCCTTCCTTGAGCGCCACCCTGGTGAGTCCGCCGGGAAGCACCCAGACGTCGTCGCCGTCGTTGACAGCAAAGGGGCGCAGGTCCACGTGCCGCGGGCCGAACTTGTCCCCGCCGAGCGTGGGCACTGTGGAAAGCTGCAGGACCGGCTGGGCGATCCAGCCGCGCGGGTCCGCGACGACTCGCTTGCGCAGGGCCTCGAGTTCATCATTGGAGGCGTCCGGCCCGATGACCAGGCCCTTGCCGCCGGAGCCGTCCACGGGCTTCACCACAAGCTCAGCCAGGTTGTCCAGGACATATTCCCTGGAATCCTTCTCCTCCAGCCGGAACGTATCCACGTTCGCGATGACGGGCTCCTCGCTGAGGTAGTAGCGGATGAGGTCCGGAACGTAGCTGTAGACAAGTTTGTCGTCGGCCACGCCGTTGCCCACGGCGTTGGCGATGGTCACGCCGCCGGCCCTGGCGGCGTTGACCAGTCCCGGGCAGCCGAGCATGGAATCCGAGCGGAACTGCAGGGGGTCCAGGAACTCGTCGTCGATGCGTTTGTAGATCACGTCCACGCGCTGTTCACCGGCCGTGGTGCGCATGTAGACGCGGTTGCCGCGGCAGATGAGGTCGCGGCCTTCGACGAGTTCGACGCCCATCAGGCCGGCCAGCAGGGTGTGTTCGAAGTAGGCGCTGTTAAAGACGCCGGGGGTCAGCACCACTACCGTGGGATCGTCGACGCCGGCGGGAGCCGTTTTGCGCAGGGCAGACAGCAGCCGGCGGGGGTACTCTTCGACCGGCCGGATGAGCTGCTGGCCAAACGCTTCGGGCAGGCCCTTGGCCATGGCCCGCCGGTTTTCCAGGACGTAGCTGACGCCGGACGGCACCCGCACATTGTCTTCCAGGACGCGGAAGGTGCCAGCGGCGTCGCGCACCACATCGATGCCGGAGATGTGCACGCGGACTCCGCCGGCCGGCTCGAAGCCGTGCACCTGGCGGTGGAAGTGGGCGCTGGTGGTGACGAGCTGGCGCGGTATGACGCCGTCTGCCACCACGTTCATTTTGTCGTAGACGTCGTTGAGGAACGCTTCCAGGGCCCGGACGCGCTGCGCCACGCCCTTTTCCAGCACGGTCCACTCATCGGCGGGGATAACGCGGGGGACGATGTCGAGCGGAAACGGCCGCTCCTCCCCCGCGAAGTCAAAGGTCACGCCGCGGTCCAGGAAGGTCCGTGCCATGGAGTCCGCCCGGGCGCTGACGTCGGCGAGGGAGAGCTTGCTTAGGGCATCGGCCACCTGGCCGTACGACTCGCGTGCTTCCTGGCCGGGAGTGAACATCTCGTCGTAGGCGCCCGTGCGCCCGGCGGCCTCGGAGTAATCCTGGAATAGGTCTGACATGTCCTTTAGCCAACCATCTTTTTGTTTCGAAATCATTACCGCCATCCATTGTGGCGTGTTGCCGCTGGGCATCAGCGGTTCGTTGAATCCGTGTCCTATCCGGCAAGGTTAGTGAGTGCCAGAGACAAGTAATCCAGGGAGCTCGGGAGCCGGCGGGAACAAAGGCCGCCGAAGCGCCCTGCGGGCCAGCCTTCGCGGTGTGGCGATGCGTTCCCGCAGGCTCCTGCCGGGCCTCCTAACGGCGGTCCCCGCCCTGGCCGTTGCCTTCGCTGTACATGCCGTGGCGCCGGCACTGCCGGCCATGACCAGTGCCGTTGCGCTGGGCCTGCTCGCCGCAAACCTGCCCGGCACAGCCGTCTGGATCGCTGGCCGGGCGCGCCCGGGCCTGGACTTCGCGGGCAAGCACCTGATGCGGGGCGGCATCGTCCTGCTTGGCCTCAAAGTGAGCATCATGGACATCCTGGGCCTGGGCTGGCTGGCCATGGTCCTCATCACGGGCGTGGTGCTTCTGAGTTTCGGCGGCACATACCTGATGGTGCGGTTGTTCCGGCTGCCGAGTGAAACGGCACTGCTGGTGGCCACCGGCTTTTCGATCTGCGGGGCGTCCGCCATCGGAGCCATGGCGGCCGTGCGCCGGATCCGGCATGCGGATACCGTCCTGCCGGTGGCGCTGGTGACACTGTGCGGCACGCTGGCGATCGGCATCCTGCCGCTGCTGATGCATCCCCTGCAATTGAGCCCGCTCGCTTTCGGCGCCTGGACGGGTGCGTCGGTGCACGACGTCGGCCAGGTGGTGGCCACGGCGCAAACTGCCGGCACCGCGGCACTGGGCATCGCCGTCGTCGTTAAGCTCACCCGCGTGCTGCTCCTGGCACCGGTGGTTGCCGTGGCGGGCCTGCACCACCGCATGCGCACATCGGGCCAACACGCGCTGCCGCCGCTGGTGCCCCTGTTCGTAGTGGGGTTCGTGGCCATGGTGGGGCTTCGGTCCACGGGCTGGCTGTCCGACGGCTGGCTCGACGCCGGTGCCGGGCTGCAGGACATTCTCCTGGGGGCGGCGCTGTTCGGGCTCGGGTCCGCCGTGCGGATCCGCACGCTGCTGCACACCGGAGCAAGGGCACTGCTAGCGGCGCTGGCGGCATGGCTGCTGATCGCGCTGCTGGGCCTGGCAGCGGCCCTGCTGATGACCGCCTAGGCCGGCGTCCGGATGGTGAGCCGCAGGCCCGGATCCCGTGATTAGATAGCTGAGTGTCACATGAGAATCTGCAGCGCAATGAAGCCGCTCAACGGTCAGCCCTGATCAGCACCCACAGTTACGACGTCTCCCTGGATGTGCGGCAGGCAGCGGACCCGCACGTGGCGGGCTACACCAGCCGCAGCGTTATCAACTTCTCCGCAGCCGTGCCGGTCCAGGGGCAGGTGGCGTCCACATTCCTGGATTTCATCGCCGGCGAAGTCCACAGCGTGTTCCTCAACGGCAAAGGACTCCCCGTGGCCGACGTGGTGGACGGTTCCCGGATCCGCCTGGACAACCTGCAGGCAGAAAACCAGGTCACTGTCACCGGCACCGCCCTTTACAGCCGGTCCGGCGAGGGCATGCACCGCTTTGTGGATCCCGCCGACGGCCAGTGCTACCTCTACACGCAGTACGAACCCGCCGACGCCCGGCGCGTGTTCGCCAACTTTGAACAGCCCGACCTCAAGGCCGAGTACACGTTCCACGTCATGGCACCGTCCGGCTGGGAGGTGGCCTCCAACGGTGTGGAAGCTGCCCGCACGCAGCTGACCAGCGATCCGGACACCAGCCGCTGGGACTTCGCCACCACACGCCCCATGTCCACCTACATCACCACAGTCCTTGCCGGGCCCTACTTCAAAGCCCAGGACCACTGGAGCGCCACACTCGACGACGGCACACCGCTGGGGGTGCCCCTGGCCCTGTACTGCCGGGCTTCCATGGCGGAATCCTTCGATGCTGCTGAGGTCTTCCGCCTGACCAAAAACGGGCTGGACTTCTTCAACCGGCTGTTCGACTACACGTACCCCTGGGGGAAATACGACCAGGCCTTTGTCCCGGAATACAACCTGGGCGCGATGGAAAACCCGGGGCTGGTCACCTTCACCGAAAGCTATGTGTTCACGTCCCGCGCCACCGACGCGCAGTACCAGGCACGGGCCAATACGCTGATGCACGAAATGGCCCACATGTGGTTCGGCGACCTCGTCACGATGCAGTGGTGGGACGACCTGTGGCTGAAGGAGTCCTTCGCGGACTATATGGGCACCCTCGGCGTGGACCGCGCCACCGACTGGGACACGGCGTGGGTGAACTTCGCCGACAAACGCAAGGCCTGGGCCTATGTCCAGGACCAGCTGCCCACCACCCACCCGATCGTGGCCGACATCCCCGACCTCGAGGCCGCCAAGCAGAACTTCGACGGCATTACCTATGCCAAGGGCGCGTCCGTGCTCAAGCAGCTGGTGGCGTACGTGGGGTTTGACGCGTTCATCGCCGGCTCACGGCAGTACTTCCGCGACCACGCCTACGGGAACACCACCCTGGCGGACCTCCTGAAAGCCCTCATTGCTGCTTCCGGCCGCGACCTTGCCGGCTGGGCCGCCGCCTGGCTGCAGACCTCCGGCATCTCCACGCTGTCCGTGGAGACCGGGACGCACGACGGCGAACTGGGCGCCGTGACGATCGTCCAGGATGCGGTGGACCCCGTCACCGGACGGGAGGAACTGCGGCCGCACCGGCTGCGCGTGGGCTCGTACAACTTCGACGCCGACGGCGCCCTGGTCCGCACGGGGAGTGTCGAAACGGACGTTGCCGGAGCGCGGACGGAGGTCCCGGAACTGGCCGGGCAGCCGCGGCCCGCCCTCCTGCTCGTCAACGACGATGACCTCACCTACGCCAAAGTGCGGCTGGACCCGGTGTCCGAGGCAACGGTCCTGGCCTCGCTGGACCGGATCACCGATCCCATGGCCCGAGCCCTCTGCTGGACCGCGCTGTGGAACTCCGCCCGCGACGGCGAAAGCCCGGCCTCCCGCTACGTGGAGGCGGTGACGTCGTTCGGGCCGTCCGAGACGGGAGTCGGCGTGCTGCTGAACATCCTCGAGAACGCCGCCACCGCCGTCGAACGCTACACCCCCTTGGCCCAACGCGACGCGGTACGCGGCGCCTTCCTGGCGGCGGCCGACGCCCAGCTGGGTAAGGCAGCGCCGGGCTCGGACTACCAGCTGGCCTGGGCGCGGACGCTCGCCGCCGTCAGCCGTCACGACGCTGCCCTCCTCCCCCGGCTCAGGGGCCTCCTGGACGGCACGGTGGTGGTGGACGGCCTGGCCGTGGACGCCGAGCTGCGCTGGAGCCTCTGGCACGCCCTGGCGGCCAACGGGCAGGCCACCCCCGACGAGCTGGACGCAGAACTCGAACGGGACACCACCGCCTCGGGCCGGGCGGGCCACGCCACCGCGCTGGCCGCCCGTCCGGAGCCTGAGGTGAAGGCCGCCGCCTGGCAGGAGGCCGTGGAGGGGACGGGGCTGTCAAACCAGCTTCTCAGTGCCACCATCGTCGGCTTTGCCACGGCTCCGGCTGCCCTGCTGGACCCCTATGTGGAGCCCTACTTCGAGTGCCTCCGCGGTGTCTGGGACAAGCGGAGCATCGAAATCGCCAGCCGGATCGTCCGGGGACTGTATCCCATGGCGCAGGATCTGCCGGCGGGGACCCTGCCAGCGGACCACCCCATGGTGCTCCGCGCGGATGCCTGGCTGGAGGCCAATACCGACGCTCCGCGGGCCCTGCGCAGGATCATCATTGAGCAGCGCAGCCACTTGCTCCGGGCACTCACCGCACAGCTGCAGTAGGTCACACCGGCAAGGGCTTACGGGACCCGGTGCAGCCAATCCTCGGCGCCGAACTTGGTGACCACCCGGTCCCGGGCGGCACTGAGCTCGGCGGCCGTGAGTTCGGAGGGGGTGGCGGCGTACCGTTCGCTGAACACTTCCATCATGGCCGCGATGATCTCCGTGCGGGCCAGTCCGGTCTGCCGGCGCAGCGGATCAACCCGCTTCTTGGCGCTGCGCGTCCCCTTGTCCGAGAGTTTCTCCTTGCCGATGCGCAGCACCTCCACCATCTTGTCGGCGTCGATGTCGTAGCTCATGGTGACGTGGTGCAGCATGCCCCCGTTGGCGAGGCGTTTCTGGGCAGCACCGCCGATCTTTCCCTGGTCCGTGGCGATGTCGTTCAGGGGCACGTAAAACGCAGTCACCCCGATCTTCTCGAGGGCGGCCATCACCCAGGCGTCCAGGAACGTGTACGAGTCCGCGAAGCTGATCCCGTCCACGAGCGTCTGCGGCAGGTACAGGGAGTAGGTGATGCAGTTGCCGGCTTCCATGAACATCGCTCCGCCGCCGCTGATCCGGCGGACCACACTGATGCCGTGCCGGGCCACGCCGTCGGGATCCAGCTCATTCCGGAAGGACTGGAAACTGCCGATCACCACGGACGGTTCCTCCCAATCCCAGAACCGCAGGGTGGGGTTGCGACGGCCGGCGCCCACCTCTTCGGTCAGCACCTCGTCCAGGGCCACGTTGATATGCGTGGGCAGTACCGTGGGGGCGATGATGTTCCAGTGGTGGTCGGTCCAGGCCGTTGCCTTCGCCAGGGCGCGGCGGACGGTGACGGCCACGGCGTCGGCCGAAAAACCGAACAGGACGGCGCCGGGTGGCAGCGAACCGGTGACGGCCGCGGACAGCTCCGCCGCCGTCGTGCTTTCCGGAAGTCCTGTCAGCGCCCGGTTGATGGCAGGGAGCGCCTCGTCGGGTTCGAGGAAAAAGTCGCCGCTGAGGGAGACGTCGGCCAGGACACCGTCCACAACATCGAAGTCCACCACCACAAGTTTGCCGCCCGGGACTTTGTACTCACCGTGGTGGCTGCGGGGGCGGTCTTCAGCGGCAAATGGCGAGGCAGTCATGGCTCCCATCCTGCCCCATGATCAGGGCTCCCCGAAACGACAAAGCCCGGACGCAAAAAGCCCGCACCGTTGCCGGTGCGGGCTTTCCAAAGAACCTTGGGGGGTGAATTACTTCGCGCCGCCGAAGCCCTTGAAGCGAGCGTTGAAGCGCTCGACGCGGCCTGCAGAGTCCATGATGCGCTGCTTGCCCGTGTAGAACGGGTGGGACTCGGAGGAGATTTCGACGTCGATAACCGGGTAGGTGTTTCCGTCTTCCCACTCGATGGTCTTCTTGGAAGACACTGTGGACTTGGTCAGGAAACTGACGCCGGAAGCCAGGTCGTTGAAAACAACAGCTTCGTACTTCGGGTGGATATCAGACTTCATAATGGGGCCTTTGTTCGCACAACTGGATTTTGCCAGCTGCCAGGTATGAATGGGATGGCTGGTGTCTGCTTCACTGCCGCAAGGCAAAAAGCGCAGGACAGCCAGCTGTTAATAATAGCTGATCAACGCAGACCTTGCTAACCGCGGGGCCGGAGTTCCCAGAACGCCACAGCGGAGGCCGCCGCCACGTTGAGGGAGTCCACGCCAGGGCGCATGGGGATCTTCACGGCGAGGTCGACGGCGGCAAGCGTCCCGGCGCTCATGCCGGCGCCTTCGGTGCCGAGTACCAGGGCCAGCCGGTCCGGATTCCGCCCGGCCAGCGCGTCCACGTCCACGGCGTCCTCTGTGAGTTCCAGCGCGGCCACTGTGAAGCCGGCGTCCTTGAGCAGGGACAGGTCCTGCGGCCAGGACTCCAGCCGCGCCCAGGGCACCTGGAAGACCGTTCCCATGCTGACCCGGACACTGCGGCGGTAGAGCGGGTCGCCGCAGCGCGGCGAAATCAGGACGGCATCGATGTCGAGGGCAGCGGCCGACCGGAAGATGGCGCCCACGTTGGTGTGGTCCACAATGTCCTCCAGGACCGCGACCCGGCGCGCGCCGGCCAGCAGCTCGCGGAGGGGCACCGGTTCGGGCCGCTGCATGGCTGCCATGGCGCCGCGGTGGAGGTGGAATCCGGTGATCTCTTCGAGCAGGGCGGCGCTTCCAATGAATGCAGGAACGTCCGGATAGTCGCTGAGGACATCCTGCAGGTCAGCCAGCCATTTCTCCGCCAGGAAGAACGACCTTGGCCGGTGGCCCGCTGCCAACGCCCGGCGGAGGACCCGCGAGGATTCGGCGATATACATTCCTTCAGCCGGTTCACGGAGCTTCCGCAGGTGAACGTCCGTCAGCTGCGTGTAGTCGGAGACGCGGGGGTCCCCGGCGGATTCAAGATAGTGGATTGTCACCGGCTGATTATTTCAGCAGGTTAGCGATCATAAAGCCCAGCGCCACCAGTCCGAGCGCAAAGATCACGCCGCGAAGGACCGGCGGGGAAAGCCGGCGCCCCACCTTGGAGCCGACGACGCCGCCGATGAGGGAGCTGACAGCGATGATGGCCACCACAGCCCAGTTGATGCGGCCGAACGCGAACAGAAGATAGGAGGCCGCCGCCACGATGTTCACGCCCAGGACCAGGATGTTCTTCATGGCGTTGGCGTTCTGGATGGTGCCGGTGAGGAACACGCCCAGGATGCCCACCAGGAGGATCCCCTGGGCGGCCACGAAGTAGCCGCCGTAGACGCCGGCCAAGTACACCAGTACCACCAGAAGCAGGCCGTGGCGTTTGTCCCTGATGGCGTGCTCGGGGTTTTCCTCCCTGGTGCGCACCCACTGTTGGAGCCGGGGCTGGAAGACCACCATCAGCAGTGCCAGCACGATCAGGGCCGGAGCGGCGTAGTGGAACACCTTTTCCGGAAGGTGCAGCAGCAGCCAAGCACCGCTGATGCCCCCCAACAGGGAGGCAGGAAGCAGCCTGAGCAGCTGCTGGCCCCGGCCTTTGAGTTCCTTCCGGTACCCCCACGCGCCGGCGGCATTGCCTGCCACCAACCCCATGGCATTGCTGATGGACGCTGTCACCGGCGCAATGCCGAGGGCGATGAGGACCGGGAAGGTGACAAGGGTGCCGGAGCCTACAACGGCGTTGATGGTGCCGGCCCACAGGCCGGCAAAAAACACAAAGATGCTGCTGAGAAGATCCACGGTTGGCGGCGCCGCGGCCTAGCGGCGGGCGGTGGCGGTGGCGGTGTAGCGGCCGGCGTTGGCGCTGACGTCCAGGTCCACACCGAAGGTCTTGCTGAGGTGCTCCGCCGTCAGGACACCCTCGAGGGGTCCGGCTGCCACCACGTTGGAGTCACGGAGCAGCATGGCGTGGGTGAAGCCAGGCGGCACTTCTTCGAGGTGGTGGGTGACCAGGACAATGGCCGGAGCGGCCTCATCACGGGCCAGTTCGCTGAGGCGGTGCACCAGGTCCTCGCGCCCACCCAGGTCCAGGCCGGCGGCAGGTTCGTCCAGCAGGAGGAGTTCCGGGTCAGTCATGAGGGCACGGGCAATCTGGACGCGCTTGCGCTCACCCTCGGACAGGGACGCGAACGCCCTGTTCAGGAACGGACCCATGCCCCAGTCATTCAGCAGCCGGAAAGCCCGGCGTTCGTCAGCCTTCTCATAGCCCTCACGCCAGCGCCCCGTGACGCCGTAAGCCGCGGTGACAACAACGTTGAGGACCGTTTCGTGTCCGGGAATCTGATTGGCCAGTGCGGCAGAGGACAGTCCAATACGGGGACGGAGTTCAAAAACGTCCACGGAGCCGAGGATTTCCTCCAGGATGCCGGCCATGCCGCTGGTGGGGTGAAGACGGGCTGCAGCAATCTGCAGGAGAGTGGTCTTGCCTGCGCCGTTGGGTCCGAGGATGACCCAGCGCTCGCCCTCCTTGACCTGCCAGTCCACCTTGTTCAGGAGCGTCTTAGACCCACGGACAACGCTGACGGCGGCCAATTCAAGAACATCACTCATAAGAGTAGACACTAGGACAAAACAGGGACGGACTGATAACTGAAACGTGGACAGCGACGCTTGTCACAGTCCCGGCCACGCCCGTCTGGTGGCTGGCCCACGGGTTCGCCATCAACGTGGCGCAATCAATTCGGGCGGCTCTCCCCCGCTGGCTAAGATTGCAGCCATGACTTCGAACGTGACTGCGGTCAGCTATGGCCCAAAACTGACTGCCTCCGGGCTCGACAAGCTGCGCTCCGCCCTGACGGGCAGTGGCGCCACGCTCCAATCCGAATCAAGGGGCGGGGACAGCCGGTTTGAGGTCCACACTGCCGAGCTCGCCCTCGCCGATGGCACGGACGCTGGTATTTCGGCCCTCCGCAGGGCGTTGGGCGAGGCGGCGCAGGATGGCCTGGACACCGCCATCGTTCCCGCTGGCCTGCGGGCGGCTCCGCGGAAGCTGCTGATCATGGACGTTGATTCGACGCTGATCCAGCAGGAAGTCATCGAGCTCCTGGCGGCCTATGCGGGCAAGCGGGAGGAGGTGGCGGCAGTTACCGAAGCGGCGATGCGCGGTGAACTGGACTTCGCGCAGAGCCTCCACGCGCGGGTGGCCGTGCTCGCAGGGCTGCCGGCCGCCGTCGTCGATTCCGTCCGGGCGGAAGTGAAGCTGAGCGAAGGTGCCGCTGAGCTGGTTGCGGCGTTCAAGGCTGCAGGCCACGTGGTGGCCGTGGTGTCCGGCGGGTTCAACCAGATCCTGGGTCCCATCGCTGAGGATCTGGGCCTGGACCACTGGCTGGCGAACGAGCTTGAGATTGTGGATGGCGCCCTGACCGGCAAGGTGCTCGGTGCCGTCATCGACCGTGCGGCGAAGGAAAAGTACCTGCGCGAGTGGGCGGCCGCCGAAGGTATCGCGATGGAACACACCATTGCCGTGGGCGACGGCGCCAACGACCTGGACATGCTCGGGGCTGCCGGGATCGGAGTGGCGTTCAATGCCAAACCTGCGGTCCGGGCAGTTGCGGACTCTGCGATCAACATGCCGTACCTCGACGCCGTGCGCCACATCGCCGGCGTCTGAAGCTCCGCAGGCCTCGTCCCGCAGCCGGCCGGGTCGAAATCACCCGGGTCTGCTCAGCCGGTCGGCGGCGTGAACTGGCTCGCGGTGAATACGGCTCCGCCGGGATCCCGGATCAGGACGGTACGCGTCCATTCGGTGTCGTCCTGCCCCAGGATGACGGCGCCGAGGCGCTCAGCATCCCGGGCCGTACGGTCCCGGTCTGCGACAGTAAACGTCACGTGCCACTGCGGACGCTCACCGGGCGCCGCGGAGGCAAGTCAGGCGACAGCGTCCTCGAAGCCGCGGGGGACGAGGTCGCCCGCCTGGCGAACCCGGATGTTGGGGTCCACGGCGGCTTCGAGGTGGTCACCGTATCCGGGGTGGCGGCGGATCATCGTTCCGAAGTCGAGGTTGTCGAACTGCCAGTCGAATGCCTTCGTGTAGAAGGCGACTGCTGCCTCGGTGTCTGTGGTGTGGAGGTCACTGAAGTTCCATCCGCGGGAAGGTTGACCGCCTGGGCGCCGAGTCGCCCGCGAGTCTGCCAGATGCGGAACTCGGCGCCGTCGGGATCTGCCAGTGCCGCCGGACGGGGCGGTGTCCTCGAACTCCCACCCGAAGATTCCGCCGTAGAAGTGCATGGCGACTTCCACGTCGGGCTGCTGGGTGTCCACCCAACAGGGAACACCTGCCGGATAGCTACGGCCCGTCACCTCTGGTTGCTGTGCCATGCATAAAACCCTAAGCGGCCCTGCCCCCCATAGACAACGCCCTCGACAATGCCCTCCACAGACACACGGACAGACAGGCTAGGCTCCAGCGACAGACAAAAGCCCCGGGCAGGAGTACTGCCCGGAGCTCGTCGTGGTGATGAGGTTTTTGCCGCGTGGAAATACGGCCCTTCCGGGATGCCCGGAAGGGCTACTCGGCGCCCTTGCCGAAGTAGTCGGAGCCGCCGGCGTACTCCGTGTGGCCGGATTCGACATCCGCCGTCGCCATGCTGGCCACAACTTCAGCGAACTCCTCCACGGAGTAGAGCTTTCCGGCCTCGGCGCGGCGGGCTTCGATGGCGCCCGGGTTCGAGCGGTCCAGCAGCGTCGCCGTGACGGTGCCTTCGATCATGTCGCCGGACACAACCACCAGCGAGATGCCCTTCTCAGCCAGGTTCGGAAGGAGCTCACGCAGGGCGTCCTCGCCGGCACGCTTGCTGCGGGCCACGGGCTCGTATTCGGGCATGGTGGGCACGGAGTTGATGAAGTGCGCCTGGTGGCTGGTCACGAAGACCACGCGTGAGCCTTCCTTCATCAGGGGCACCGCGGCGTTGAGCATGTTGACCTGGGCATCGCGGTTCAGCTTCAGGGCGTAGTCGTCTGCCATGCCGGACTCCATGCCGCCAGAAGCGTTGAGCACCAGGACGTCCAGCGAACCGAAGTTCTCCATGGCCGCGCTGGCCAAGGCCTGTACGCCTTCCTGGGTGGTGAGGTCCGCGCCCACGGCAGTGGCGCGGCCGCCGGCAGCTTCAATTCCTGCGACCACCTTGTTGGCGCGCGGCGCCTTCTGGCGGTAATTAACTACGATGGCAGCGCCTTCGGCAGCGAGGTTCTTGGCCACCTCAGCGCCGATTCCCCGTGAGGATCCGGTCACAATGGCGGTTTTGTTGTCCAGCAGTCCCATATGGGCTCCTTTGTTCGAAACGTCTAAATCGCTTGAGGTCTGGAGTCCATCATGCCAGCGCCTTCTCCACATTCGCTTGTTCGACCCCGACAAAGAAGCCCGGCTGCGCTAGTTCCACGAAGCCTCCTGGCAGTGTTCCGCCCGGCGTATGCTCCCCCTATGACGGGCAGCGCCGGAACTGCATCCACACCGGAGGAGGTCTTCAGGGACTCACCTGCCGGAATTCCCGAACCGGCGCGGCTTCGCCTACGTCTGGAATCCGCGCCGGTTCCGGAAGACCTCTTGGTCAGTGTTCTGTGGTCAGTGGCCCATGCCGAGTCCGCCGTCAACGGGGATGACGGCGCCGGAAATGTAGGCCGCCTCGTCGCTGGAAATCCAACGGACCACGTTCGCCACTTCCGAAGCCTCGGCAAACCGGCCGGCAGGTATGCCGGAAAGGTAGTTTTTCTGGGTGGCTTCGGGCAGTTCCGCCGTCATGTCCGTGTTAATGAATCCCGGGGCCACCACGTTTGCCGTGATCCCGCGTGAACCCAGCTCGCGGGTCAGGGACCGGGCGATTCCCACCAGACCGGCCTTGGAAGCGGAGTAGTTGATCTGGCCCGGCGCGCCATAGAGGCCGGAGACCGAGGAAATGAGGACCACACGGCCCTTGCGCATCCGAATCATGCCCTTCGAGGCGCGCTTGATGACACGGAAAGCGCCGGTGAGGTTGGTGTCGATCACCGATGTGAAGTCGTCTTCGCTCATCCGCATCAGGAGCGTGTCCTTGGTGATTCCCGCGTTTGCCACCAAGACCTCAACGGGCCCGTGCGCAGCTTCCACCTCGGCGAAGGCCGCATCCACAGAGGCCTCATCAGTCACATCCGCCTTCACGCCCAGAATCCCGGCCGGCAGCTCCGACGGGCTCCGGTAAGTCACGGCCACCTTGTCGCCGTTGGCCACAAAAGCCTGCGCGATGGCCAGGCCGATGCCGCGGTTTCCACCGGTGATCAGGACACTGCGGGCCGTTGTAGCTGCTTCAGACATTAAACGCTCCGGGATTCTGCGGCATGTGCAGCCGCGGGTAGTAACAGGTGTGATTTTTGCTGCCTCCGATCTTAGCCCGCGTTTGGGCGCCACTGCCGATGGTGAGAGAATTGAGGCAAGCCTTTGGAGCGTGATCAATCAGCCGTGACCCTTGAAAACCATGCTGGACAGTCCGTGCCCGGAGACCCCGAAAGGTTCTCTGGGGATTCCGGGGTCCACAGCATTACGGACGCGGCGGCTGCCCACTCGGAGGACATGCGCCAGCGCATGATCAAGTACGCGCTGGCCATGGGAATCCGCATGATCTGCCTCATCCTCATTTTTGTGGTGGACGGCTGGTTCAAGCTCGTTATGGTCGCCGGTGCCGTCTTCCTCCCATGGATCGCGGTGGTGATCGCGAACGGCAGCGACCAGGCGGAGGTCCACAGCGACTCGCTGCTGGACTCGGCGCCGCTTGCCGAGCTGGAAAGCCCGTCCGGGCCGCCGGAAAAGGACGGCTCCACGTCCGCGGTCATCCAGGGCGAGCTCATTGATGACGACGACGAACCCACGCAAGGACAGGAACGGCGCGCCTCATGAACATTTTTGACCTGGCTGCAGGGACTGCTGGTCCCCCGCCGGCCATGGCTGCCATGTGCTCCCGCAAGGCCTGCCGCTCAGAAGCTTCCTGGCAATTGCTCTGGAACAACCCCAAAATCCATACGCCGGAACGCCGCAAAACCTGGCTTGCCTGCAACGACCACCGCGACTGGCTCGAAGACTACCTCCAGACCCGCGGGCTCTGGAAGGAAACCCTGGTCCTCCATTCGGGGCAGGACGCCGGCCAGGCGTCGGTAGGGCAGGGCGGCTGAATGTACCGCTTCCTCTTTTCCAGCAAGTGGCTGGGATACCTCCTGCTGGCCGCCATCTTCGCAGCTGCCTGCGTGTTCCTTGGCCGTTGGCAGATGGACCGCCGCGCAGAGACCCTCGCGGAGATCAACCGCGTGGTCACCAACTACTCCGCCACTCCCATCTCCTTCGACGAGGCAAGGGACGAGTTCGCCGCGCTGGACCCGTCGAAGGAATGGACCCAGGTGGAACTCCAAGGCACCTACGATCCCGACGGCCAGCGCGTTGTCCGCAACCGTCCGCTGAACGGGCAGCCCGGGTATGAGGTGGTTGTCCCGTTCAAGCTCGAGACCGGCGAAACCGTGGTAATTGACCGCGGCTGGCTGCCCATCGGCAACAAGAACCCGGGCAGCCCCGATTCCATTCCGGCGCCTCCCGCCGGCCCCGTGACCGCCGTGGTCCGCCTCAAGCACGGCGAGCCAGGACTGGACCGCGGCGCCCCCGACGGCCAGCTTGCCTCCATCGACCTCCCCACTTACGCGGACCAGCTGGGATATCCGGTCCTCACCGGGGCTTACGGACAGCTGGCGTCAGAATCTCCCGCCCCCGCTGACATGCCGTTCCCGTTCCCGAAGCCGACCACCGAAGAAGGCACGCACCTGTCCTATTCGTTGCAGTGGTTCGCCTTCGGCGTGCTGATGTTCGTGGGCTTCGGCTACGCCGCACGGCAGCAGGCCAGGAATGCCGCGATCGACGCCGAGGACGCCGCAGAAGGCGAAGAAGGCTTGACGGATTCGGGCAGTACCGTCCACTCTGCGGCTGCCGCCGCCCGCCGTCGTCCGCCCGTTGCCCGCAAGCGCAAGAAGGCGACCGCCGAAGAAGAGGAAGACGCCCTCCTGGACGCGCAGGGCTACTGACGCATGCGCAGTGTGGAAGTTGCCGCCCCCGTGGCGAATGTGAAAAGCGCCCTGACCGCGGCCGGCGCCCAGGACACGGTGCGGATCTTCGACACCAAGGTCCCGACGGCGGCTGCCGCAGCTGAGGCGCTCGGCTGTGACGTTGCGGCCATTACCAACAGCTTGATCTTCGATGTCGACGGCGCCCCGCTCCTGATCCTGGCCAGCGGTGCCGCCAAGGTAGACACGGCGCTGGTGGCGGCGCAGCTGGGAACAGGAAAGATCCGCCGGGCCACCGCCACCTTCGTCCTGCACCACACAGGCCAGGAAGTAGGCGGAGTAGCCCCGATAGGCCACCCCGAAAAGATCAGGACACTCCTGGACAACTCCCTCAAAGCCCACCAGCTCCTCTGGGCCGGAGCAGGAGACCACAACTCAATGTTCAGCATCACCTACAAAGACCTGCAGCGGATCACGCACGCAGAGGAAATGGCAGTCCGCTAGCTCCGCCAGGGTGAGTGGACCGTCAGCGCAGCGACGCGGTGGATTTGTGTAGCGTGCGTCTAAGCGAGGAACGAGCGAGCACGCGGCAAATCGAGCGCGGTGCTAAGCGGAAGGTGAGGCGGACGCCGAGAAGGCTAAGCGAGCGTAATCAGGTCCAGGTAGTCTTCGTTCCAGTGGTCCTCGATGCCGTCGGGCAGCAGCACAACGCGCTCGGGGTTCAGCGCTTCGACGGCACCTTCATCGTGGCTTACGAGGACGACGGCGCCGGTGTAGTTGCTCAGGGCCCCGAGGATTTCGGCGCGGCTGGCCGGGTCGAGGTTGTTAGTGGGCTCGTCAAGGAGCAGCACGTTCGCGCTTGAGGCCACGATGGTGGCCAGGGCCAGCCGGGTCTTCTCGCCGCCGGAGAGCACACCGGCGGGCTTGTCGACGTCGTCTCCGGAGAACAGGAACGAGCCCAGGATGTTGCGGACCTCCGCGTCGTTCATGTCCGGGGCGGAGGAGCGCATGTTCTGCAGGACGGTGCGGTCCACGTCGAGCGTCTCGTGCTCCTGGGCGTAGTAGCCCACCTTCAGGCCGTGGCCCGCAACGACCTCGCCGGTGTCCGGCTTGTCGACGCCGGCAAGCATCCGCAGGAGCGTGGTCTTGCCGGCGCCGTTGAGGCCCAGGATGACCACCTTGGAGCCGCGGTCGATGGCCAGGTCCACGTCGGTGAAGATCTCCAGTGAGCCGTAGGACTTGCTGAGTCCGTCCGCGGTTAGGGGGGTCTTGCCGCAGGGTGACGGATCCGGGAAGCGCAGGGCTGCCACGCGGTCGGTCGCGCGCACGGCTTCGAGGCCGCCCAGGAGACGTTCGGCACGCTTGGCCATGTTCTGCGCTGCCACGGCCTTGGTGGCCTTGGCGCGCATTTTGTTGGCCTGGTCGATGAGGACCTGGGCTTTCTTCTCCGCGTTGGCGCGCTCACGCTTGCGGGCGCGCTCGTCCGTTTCGCGCTGGAGCAGGTAGCGCTTCCAGTTCATATTGTAGAAGTCGACCTTGGCGCGGTTGGGATCCAGCAGGAACACTTTGTTGACGGTGGCTTCAAGCAGCTCGGTGTCGTGGCTGATCACGATCAGGCCGCCCTGGTGGTTCTTCAGGAACTCGCGGAGCCAGGTGATGGAATCCGCGTCGAGGTGGTTGGTGGGCTCATCGAGGAGCATCGTTTCGGCGTCCGAGTACAGGATCCGGGCGAGTTCCACACGACGGCGCTGGCCGCCGGACAGGGTCTTGAGCGGCTGGTTCAGCAGCCGGTCCGGGAGGGCCAGGTTGGAGCAGATCGCGGCGGCCTCGGCCTCGGCCGCGTATCCGCCAGCGGCCAGGAACTCGGATTCCAGCCGGTCATAGCGGTTCATCGCCTTGCGCTGGATCTCGGTGTCCTCGCTGGCCATGTCCTCATGGGTCTGCTTGAGCTTGTTGACGGCGATGTCCAAACCGCGGGCGGAGAGGATGCGGTCGCGGGCCAGCTGTTCCATGTCCGGGGTCCGGGGATCCTGCGGCAGGTAGCCGATCTCGCCGCTGCGGGTGACCTTGCCGCCGGCGGGCTGGCCTTCGCCCGCGAGCACCCGGGTCAGGGTAGTCTTGCCTGCGCCGTTACGGCCGACGAGGCCGATCTTGTCGCCCTTGTCGATGCGGAAGCTCACCTGGTCCATGAGGAGCCGGGCGCCGGCGCGCAGTTCAAGATCCTGGACAGTAATCACAGCAGGTAAGGCCTTTCACAACAGGGAAACGCCGCAGCTCAACGGGTGATGTCTGGAAGCAGCCGGCAGAATGGCCGACAGAACGGCCTTTCCAAGTCTACCGGCCCCAGCTTGACCCCATAACCGCAGCACCGCCGTCGGGCGTTGGCTCAACGTTTGTGCCCTGCCGTCAGTCCCGGGCATCCCGCTTAGTAGGTCCCCTACAAAATGGCGCCCGTCGGCGGCCGGTAACGTCAGGATCACCCCATGCTTCGCTTGTACAACCACGACAGGAACACCCCATGAGCCAGACAGACACCGCCGGCACCGGCACCGCTTCCCGCTTCCGGAGCCGCTGGAACGCCACCGACCTGGGCCTGATCGCCGTCTTTGCCGCGCTCGTGGCCGGCTCTGCCATGGTGCCAGGCATCGCGGCGAACGTGTTCGGCATCCCTATCACTTTCCAGACCCTTGCGGTGATGCTCACTGGACTGATGCTGGGCCCGGGCCGGGGTTTCGCCGCCGTCGGCCTGTACACCCTCCTGGGCCTGGCCGGCCTGCCGATCTTCAGCCAGGGCCGCAGCGGCCTGGGCATCCTGGCTGGGCCGTCGGCCGGCTACATCATTGCTTTCCCCATCGCAGCAGCCGTTGTAGGCTGGCTCGCCACCGTGGTGATCCGGCGGACAACACGTGCCCGGGCGCTGTGGTTCTTCGCGTCGGCGATGGTCACCAGCATCGCTATCGTGCACACGCTCGGAGTTGCCGGGATCGCCCTGAACACCAAAGCGTCACTGGGTGAAGCCTTCCTCGCAGACCTGGTCTTCTACCCCGGTGACGTGATTAAGAACATCCTCGCCGCAGTGATCGCCGTGGCACTGCACCGGGCATTCCCCGACGTCCTGGTCCGCCGGGTGAAGCGGATCAACAACTAGTCCCCCTATGGCAACCATTTCATTCCGGCAGGCCGCAGTGGCCGTTGCCGTTGACAACCGCCCGGAACCGAAGACCCTGCTCCAGGACGTCACGCTTGAGCTGACTGAACAGCGCATCGGCGTGATCGGGGCCAACGGGTCCGGCAAGTCCACGCTGCTGCGGCTGATAAACGGACTGGTCCAGCCAACTTCCGGCACCGTGTCGGTGGAGGGCGCCGATACTGTCCGGGCCGTGCGGGCGGTCCGCAGGCAGGTGGGGTTCGTCTTCACGGATCCCTTGTCGCAGCTGGTGATGCCCACAGGGCGCGAGGACGTGGAGCTTTCGCTGCGCCGTCCGGTCCGCAACGGGGCGGAGCGGCGCAGGCTGGCTGAAGCGGCCCTGGAGCGCCTCGGCCTGCTGCCGCTCGCGGACCAAAGCATCTACGAGCTCTCCGGCGGTGAACGCCAGCTGATGGCCCTCGCCGCTGTACTGGCCGTGAATCCCTCTGTCCTGGTGCTGGATGAACCGTCCACGCTCCTGGACCTCCGGAACCGTGAACTACTGCGCCGCACCCTGACGGGCCTCGACCAGCAGATCGTGATGTCCACGCACGACCTCGACCTCGCCCTGGAAATGGACCGCGTACTCGTGGTGGAGTCGGGACGCGTGATGTTCGACGGCGGCGCGGCGGCAGCCGTCGACACGTACCGGGCGCTGGTCACCAACGGCCTGGCCGCGCCATGAGAGGGCACGGCTTCCTGCTGGCCAACTACGTCCCGGGGAATTCGATCATCCACCGGACGCCGCTGGCACTGAAATTCCTGCTGGTGGTGGGCTGCGGCCTGGTGTCTTTCCTGGTGGTCGACTGGCTGGTCTCCGCCGCCGTGCTGGCCGCGCTCGCCGTGCTGTTTCTCATGACCGCCGCCGGACCCCGGCGGCTCGCGAGTGCGGTCCGACCTGTTGCCCTGGTGCTGGTGATCATCGGCCTTTTCCAGTGGTGGCAGCTGGGTGGACCCACAGCAGCCCGGATTGTCCTGAACATCCTGGTCTGCGTGGTGGCGGCGTCCCTGCTGACGGCCACCACGCCCATGCAGCGGATCCTGGACGGCGTGGTGTCGCTGGCCACGCCATTCCGCCGCTTTGGCGCGGACCCTGAACGTTTTGCGCTGACCATCGCCATAATGCTCCGCAGCATCCCGTATATCGCCGGCGCCTTTGCCGATGTCAGGGATTCCGCCCGGGCCCGCGGGCTTGAGCGCAACCCGCGTGCCCTTGTGCTGCCCGTCTTCATCACCACCGTGGCCTTCGCCCGCCAGACCGGCGAAGCGCTGGCCGCGCGCGGCCTCGGCGATGCTGAGGACTGAGTGGCCGTTGGTCTTTCTTGTGCGGCTTAAGGGGTCAGGTGGTCGCCGGCCAGCAGCTCGTAGCGCAGCAGCGCAGCCGTTCCCATGCCGCCGGCCATACTGATCAGGGCCAGCGCCAGGGAGCCATGGTTCCCGGCACGCCGGGCCTGGGCGAGAATTCGGGTCACCAGCACCGCCCCGGACGCCCCGTAGGCGTGGCCCAATGCCAGCGCCCCGCCGTCAAGGTTGACCCGCTCCGGATCAATGCCCAGCTCGTCAAGGCAGGCCAGGGTCTGGGACGCGAAGGCTTCGTTGAACTCCACCAGGTCAACACTGGCAGCCGACAGCCCCCTCACCTGCAGGAGCCGCTCCGCGGCAACCGCTGCGCCGATCCCCAGCAGTTCGGGGTCCACACCGGCAGTGTCCGTGGCCAGCATCAGGAGCCCGTCTGTGGCTCCCAGTTCCCGTGCCCGCTGCAATGAAGTGATGACGACGGCGGAAGCGGCGTCCGCGTCGAAGCATGAGTTCCCGGCAGTGACAGTCCCCCCCGGCACAAAGGCGGGCGGGAACCGCTTCAGGATGGCGGCGGACAGGCCGGCGCGGGGGCCGTCGTCGGCACTGATGGGTCCAACGGACGTCTCCAGGGTGGTGATTTCAGCGGCGAAATAGCCTGCTCTGGCGGCGGCCAGTGCCCGCTGGTGGCTGCGCAGCGCGGAGGCATCCTGCCGCACCCGGCTGACTTCAAACCGGGCCGCCACGTTCTCGGCGGCGACCCCCATATCCGGGTCGCCGAAGCTGTGCGGCACAAACTGGGCACGGGCGTAAAAGTCGGGTTCGCCGTCGTCCTTCCGGTGGGCCCGCAGCGGAGCCGTGCTGATACTCTCCACTCCCCCGGCGAGATACACCGGATTGCCGCCGGCGGCCACCAGCCGGGCGGCCAGGACAATCGCATCCAGGCCTGACCCGCACTGGCGGTCAACGGTCAGTCCCGGCACACTCACCGGCAGGCCCGCCTCAAGCAGGGCAAGGCGGGCCACGTTGCCGCCGCCGCCCACGGCGTTGCCGATCACCACGTCAGTGACCGCTTCGGCCGGCGCCCGGGTGTCTGACAGGAGGTTGAGCAGGACCGGTGCGAGCAGTTGGTGCGCACGCAGTTCCTTCAGCGCACCGTTGGCGCGCCGGACCGCGGTACGCCGAGCCGCGATGATCACGGGCTGGCGGTCGGCGGGCAACTGCTCCTCGGGCAGCTGTTTAACGGTCAAGGTGCCGCGCCCTCGGGTCCTGGGAGCCGATCCAGTCCAGCAGGATATTCCGGCTGACCTTGCCGCGGTCCGTGGTGGGAAGTTCGGAGAGTGCGAAGTACTGGTGGGGCCGTTTGTCCCGCGGCAGGATGTTTTCGAGTCCTGCCTTGAGCTGCATGGCCGTGATTCCGCCGTGGGACGGAATGACGCCGGCAACCACCCGTTGGCCGCGGAGATCATCGGGTATTCCGGCGGCCACCGCAGCAGCCACCCCCGGCACGGCCGCCAGGGCGAGTTCCACTTCGTGCGGATAGACGTTCTTTCCCGAGGTCAGGATCATGTCGGCGCGCCGGCCCAGAATGTGCAGTTCGCCGTCGGCGAGGTAGCCCTGGTCCCCCACCGTGAACCAGCCGTTGAAGGAGCGCAGCGCCTGCCCGTCGTCACCCCACAGGTAGCCGTTGCTAACCATGCCGCTGCGGACGCAGATATTGCCGGCTTCGCCGTCCTGGAGTTCGGAACCGTCGTCGTTCAGGATTCTGACATCCACGCCCGGGAACGGATGTCCGATCCCTGTTCCCCCGGCGTCCAGCAGCTCCCCCGCCGCCAGCCCCACACCGGAGACAAAGCTCAGTTCGGACGCGCCGTAGTACTCGAAGATGGTGGCGTTCGGCGCCCAGCGCCGTGCAGCTTCAAGGGTGCGTGCGTCCAGCTTCGAGCCGGCGCAGATGATGCTCCGGATGCCGGAGGCATCAACGCAGCCGGTCAGGCCGCGCTCACTCAGCAGCCGCAGCATGGTGGGCACGAGGATAAGCCGGGTCACGCCGTCGTGCGTAATGGCGGCGTGGACATCACCGACGTCGAACCTCTCCAGCGTCTGGAATTCGGAGCCCGCGTAGAGGCACTCAGCGAGAGCGTAGAGGTTAAGGCTGGCGGCCAGAGGTCCGGGCGCGAGCGTGACATCGTGCCGGGCGAGGCCGAAGAACTCAACGGACGCGTCAAAGGACTGCCGCCAGGACTGCCTGGACCGGGTAAACGCCTTGGGCACCGAGGTGGTGCCTGAGGTGAGTCCGATCAGGAACGTCGAGTCCGGCGGCCCGTCCGCCAAGGCATCCGCTGCGGAAACCGTGCCCGGCTTGACTGACTCCGCCAGCCGTTCAACGATCGCCTGGTGCAGGGACGCCGGCCAGGTCGGATCCAGGACGGCGCATTGCCGCCCGCCGGCAACGGCTGCGGCGAACCTCACGGCGAAGTCCACGGAGTTGGCCTCCGCAAGGACGGTGACGGCTGCTGTCTCTGGAAGGGCGGCTGCTGCGGCGTCCCGGAACTCAGCCCAGCGCAGGCGCCGGCCCGCCACCACGACGGCGGTGTCATGGGGGCGTTCTTCGGCCCAGCGCTGGATATTGTCGAGAAAAGGCATCGTCCCAACTTTACCGGCCGGACTCCACTTCGGCGGTCCCAGTAAGGGCTATTGTGACTTCATGAGCTTCAATGACAACGTGCAGCTGGACCCTTCGCAGGTCCAGGACCGGCGTGGCATGGGCCGTGGGGCCAAGGTCGGCGGCGGCATTGGTGGCGGAATCGTCCTGCTGATAGCTGTGCTCCTCGGCGTCAACCCCGCCTTGCTCGAAGGCCTGACCGGCGGGGCGGGCACGGCCGAACAGAACCAGGGCACGGCACCGGCCTGCACCACGGGGGCTGACGCCGACGCGCGGCTGGACTGCCGGATCACCGGCACGGTGAACAGCCTGAACGCGTTCTGGCCGGCCTATCTCCAGGAATACAACGTGCAGTACCCCCAGCCGGAGACGGTGATCTTCGACCAGGCCGTCAACAGCGCTTGCGGGACGGCCTCCAGCGCGGTAGGCCCCTTCTACTGCCCAGCTGACAGCACCGCCTACTTCGATCCCGGGTTCTTCCAGGATCTCGTGGACCGCTTCGGATCCTCGGGAGGTCCCTTGGCGCAGGAGTACGTGGTGGCGCACGAATTCGGCCACCACATCCAGAACGTGCTGGGGTACATCGACCGCGCCCAGCAGGACCCGCAGGGGCCTGAGTCGGGCGCCGTCCGCGTGGAACTTCAGGCCGACTGCTATGCCGGCCTCTGGGTGAAGCACGCCTCTACGCAACTTGGACCCGACGGCCAGCCGTTCCTGGAACCGATCACCCAGCAGGACCTCAACGATGCCCTGTCCGCAGCCTCAGCGGTGGGCGATGACCGGATCCAGGAAGCCGCCACCGGACGGGTCTCGCCCGAGGCCTGGACGCACGGCTCCAGCGAGCAGCGCCAAAAGTGGTTCTACACCGGCTACCAGACCGGCGACATCAACCAGTGCGACACATTCTCGGCGCCCAGCCTCTGATTCCATCCAGGACAACGACGGCCGGTTACCTCCGCTGGGGAGGTAACCGGCCGTCGTCGTACTAAGCGGTGAGAACTCAGATGTTGAAGCCGAGGGCCCGCATCTGGTCCTTGCCGTCATCGGTGATCCGCTCCGGACCCCAAGGCGGCATCCACACCCAGTTCAGGCGCCAGTCGTCAACGACGCCGTCAAGGGACTTGCCTACCTGCTCCTCGATGACATCGGTGAGCGGGCAGGCGGCCGTGGTGAGCGTCATGTCGATCAGCAGCGCGCCGTCGTCGTCGGAGTACTTCAGGCCGTAAAGCAGCCCGAGGTCCACGATGTTCACACCGAGTTCCGGGTCGATGACGTCCTTGAGTGCCTCTTCGACATCCTCGAGGCCCGTGCGGGCCGCATTGATTTCGGTCATGGCAAGTCCTATCTAGGCCTGTGCGGCAGCAGCGATGGTGGCTGCGCCGGCGCCCGTGGCGTAACGGTCGTAGCCTTCGTCTTCGAGGCGGTCAGCCAGCTCCGGGCCGCCCTCTTCGACAACCTGGCCGTCAACGAATACGTGGACGAAGTCAGGCTTGATGTAGCGCAGGATGCGGGTGTAGTGCGTGATGAGCAGCGTGCCCATGTTGCCCGCTTCGTGTGCACGGTTGACGCCTTCGGAGACAACCTTCAGGGCGTCAACGTCCAGGCCCGAGTCGGTCTCGTCGAGGATGGCGAACTTCGGCTTGAAGAGTTCCAGCTGGAGGATCTCGACGCGCTTCTTCTCGCCGCCGGAGAAGCCTTCGTTGACGTTGCGCTCGGCGAAGTCTGCGTCGATGCGCAGCTGGGCCATGGCCGCCTTGACGTCCTTGGTCCAGGTGCGCAGCTTGGGCGCTTCGCCGTCGATGGCGGTCTTGGCGGTCCGCAGGAAGTTGGTCATGCTGACACCGGGGACCTCCACGGGGTACTGCATGGCCAGGAAGACGCCGGCGCGGGCACGCTGGTCAACGGTCATCGCGAGGACGTCTTCGCCGTCGAGCGTGATGGTTCCGTTGGTGACCTTGTAGCGTGGGTGACCGGCAATGGTGGATGCCAGGGTGGACTTGCCCGAACCGTTGGGGCCCATGATGGCGTGGGTCTGACCGGTCTTGATGGTCAGGCTGACGCCCTTCAGGATCTCCTTGGTGCCCTGCTCCGTGTCAATGCTGACGTGCAGGTCCTTGATCTCAAGAGTAGACATAGGTCTTGTTCTCCTCTGCACCGCGCCCTCCGGCGGTGGTGCGGTCTGTATCTGGAAGTTTGATTCTGTTGCTTGGTATTGCTGCTCGCGGCTGATCTGCCCGGTTGATGCTGCTAGCTGAAGTTCGGGGCTTCCGCTCCGTTGAGCACGTTCGTGAAGTCCACGTAGACCTCGTCGCCAACAATCTCGACGGCGAACACCGGGACGGGATCGTAGGCGGGCAGCTGGAGCGGCTCACCGCTGCGGAGGTCGAACTGGGAGCCGTGGCCCCAGCATTCGATCATGCAGCCTTCCACTTCGCCCTCGGACAGTGAGATGTCCGCATGCGAGCAGGTGTCCCCGATGGCGTGGATGTCTCCCATGGAGTCCTTCACGATGGCTACCGGGTAGTCATCGATCAGGATCCGGAGCGCCTGCTTGAGCTGGATTTCATCCGTCTTGCAGACAAATTCGCCCTTTGGCTGGTCAGTCATCTGTTTTCCGCGCCGTCTAGTTGTTCGTCACGGCGAGTTCGCGCTCAACAGCCTCGGTGAGCCGCTCTTCGAGGGCCGGTACCTTGATCTGCTGGATGATCTCGTGTAGGAAGCCACGGACCACCAGGCGGCGGGCAACATCCTCGGGGATGCCGCGGGCCATGAGGTAGAACAGGTGTTCGTCGTCCAGCCGGCCGGTGGCGCTGGCGTGGCCGGCACCCTTGATCAGGCCGGTTTCGATCTCGAGGTTCGGCACGGAGTCGGCGCGGGCGCCGTCCGTGAGCAGCAGGTTGCGGTTGGCCTCGTAGCTGTCGGTGCCTTCGGCTTCCTTGCGGATCAGGACGTCGCCCACCCACACTGCGTGGGCATTGCGGCCCTGCAAAGCGCCCTTGTAGAGCACATTGGAGGTGCAGTTCGCCACCGCGTGGTCAACAAAGAGTCGCTGCTCCAGGTGCTGGCCGGCGTCGGCGAAGTACAGGCCGAACATTTCCGCTTCGCCGCCGGGGGCGGTAAAACGGGTCGACGGCGTGACGCGGACCAGGTCCCCGCCGAGGCTGACCACCACGTGCTTGAACTTGGCGTCGCGGCCGATCTTTGCCTGCTGGGAGGAGGCGTGGACGGCGTCGTCGTTCCATTCCTGGAGCGAGACGACCGTGAGGTTGGCGCCGTCTTCAACAACGATTTCGATGTTTTCGGACACAACGGCCGAGCCCTGGTGGTTCAGGACCACAACGGCTTTGGAGAACTTCTCCGCCACGATCACCAGGTGCTGGGCGGCTGCCTCCGTGGAGGTGCCTTCGATCACGACGGTGACCTCGGTGTCGGCTTCAAACTCGGCCGGGATGGTGAGGACGGTGGCTTCGCTGAAGTTCTCCCAGGCGTTGGCGGACACGCGGTCCTCCGGGATGCCGGCCGAACCGATGCGCTTATCGCCGCGTGCCACGGTCTCAACCGTGACCTGCTCCGGGCCGCTGACGGTGACGGTGGGAGCCGCTCCCGCCAGGACTTCGCTGTGCAGGCCGCGCAGGCGCTTGAGCGGCGTGAAGCGCCAGTCTTCCTCAAGCCCGGTGAGCGGCTTGAAGTCCGCGAGGTTGTACGAGGTCAGCCGGCCGGCGCGTGAGCTGTCCGGAATGCCGACGCCGCCGCCGTGCGAGTGGCGCTTGACGGCTTCGCCGGCCAGCGGGGCCTTGGAAGCGTTCGTGTTGATCGGAGACAGGCTTTCGCCCTCTTCCGTGAAACCGTTAATAAACGGCTGGGCCGAGGGCGCGCCGATGCGGGCCTTTTCAGTAGTGATTTCAGTCATCGTTATCCGACGGACCCTTCCATCTGCAGTTCAATCAGGCGGTTCAGCTCAAGTGCGTACTCCATCGGGAGTTCGCGGGCAATGGGCTCGATGAAGCCACGGACGATCATCGCCATGGCCTCGTCTTCGCGCATGCCGCGGGACATCAGATAGAAGAGCTGCTCTTCGCTGACCCGGGAAACAGTTGCTTCATGGCCCATCACCACGTCATCCTCACGGATGTCGATGTACGGGTAGGTGTCAGAACGGCTGATGGTATCCACCAGCAGCGCGTCGCAACGGACGGTGTTCGCCGAGTGCTTGGCACCTTCACGGACCTGGACCAGGCCGCGGTAGGCGGCACGTCCGCCGCCGCGGGCCACGGACTTGGAAATGATGGAGCTCTTGGTGTTCGGCGCGATGTGGACCATCTTCGAGCCGGTGTCCTGGTGTTGGCCGGCGCCGGCGAAGGCGATGGACAGGGTCTCGCCCTTGGCGTGCTCGCCCACCAGGTAAACGGCCGGGTACTTCATGGTGACCTTGGAGCCGATGTTGCCGTCAACCCACTCCATGGTGGCGCCTTCTTCGCAGATGGCACGCTTGGTCACCAGGTTGTACACGTTGGTGGACCAGTTCTGGATGGTGGTGTAGCGGACGCGGGCGCCCTTCTTGACGATGATTTCCACCACGGCCGAGTGCAGCGAGTCCGAGGTGTAGATCGGCGCGGTGCAGCCTTCGATGTAGTGGACGTAGGAGTCCTCGTCGGCGATGATCAGAGTGCGCTCGAACTGGCCCATGTTTTCCGTGTTGATGCGGAAGTATGCCTGCAGCGGAATGTCCACATGGACGCCCTTGGGGACGTACACGAAGGAACCGCCGGACCAGACGGCCGTGTTGAGCGACGCGAACTTGTTGTCGCCCACGGGAATGATGGTGCCGAAGTACTCCTGGAAGATCTCCGGGTGTTCGCGCAGCGCGGTGTCGGTGTCCAGGAAGATGACCCCCTGCTTCTCAAGGTCCTCACGCAGCTGGTGGTAGACGACCTCGGACTCGTACTGGGCGGCGACGCCGGAAACCAAGCGCTGTTTTTCGGCCTCGGGGATGCCCAGCTTGTCGTACGTGTTCTTAATGTCCTCGGGCAGGTCCTCCCAGCTGGTGGCCTGCTTCTCGGTGGACCGCACAAAGTACTTGATGTTGTCGAAGTCGATGCCGGAGAGGTCTGCACCCCAGGTGGGCATGGGCTTGCGGTCGAAGTACTTCAGGCCCTTGAGCCGGAGATCGAGCATCCATTCCGGCTCGCTCTTCTTGGCCGAGATGTCGCGGACGACATCTTCATTGATACCGCGGCGGGCGTTGGCGCCGACGTCGTTCTTGTCAGACCAGCCGTACTCGTACGTGCCGATGCCGTGGAGCTCGGGATTCTTTTCCAGAATCTCCGAGATCACAGTGTCTTCGGCTACCGCTTTCTCTGATAGTTGGTCCGTCATCACGGCCTTTCTTGCTGATGGTTGGTTACTTCATCCAGGCTGGCGGGGGCTGCCTGCGGGACCCGGGGTCCCCCGGCAGCCAGCCGGCCTGTGGGTATATGGGTGGTGCAGACGTGTCCACCGCGAGCCAGCGTGGACAGGCGGCGTACGTCAACGCCTACCAGCCGGGAGAACACTTCGGTCTCCACATCGCAGAAGACAGGGAACTGGGTGGCGAGCTGCTGGATGGGGCAATGCCCCTGGCACAGCTGGACGCTGGAGAGTGCTGCCGGCAGCGGGGCTTTGGCCTCGATCGAAGCGGCCGACGCCACGAAGCCATCCCGGCTCAGCGCCGCGGACAGTGCCTGCGCCCTGGCGGTGATGTCCGGTCCGGCCTGTTCGACCTCCGGTGCGTACCGGCGCTCCATGTCGGCAAAACGTTCGACGGCGAACGCGCGGACTGCCTGTTCGCCCGCCACTGCCTGGAGCTGCTTGAGCGCGAGGGTAGCGATGTCGAGGTAATCGTTGCCAAGCGTGGACTGGCCCTGCGAGCTCAGGACGTAGCGGCGGGCGGGACGCCCCGCGCCGGCACCGGCCTTGGCCGCGCGCTTGACCTCAATAACCCCGCTGCGGGCCAGATGATCTAGATGCCTCCGGACCGCGGCGGGTGTGAAACCGAGCATGTCACCGAGTTCCGCCGCGCTGATGGGGCCGTGCTCAAGCACGGCACCAAGGACCCGGTCCCGGGTACGCTCGTCCGAGTCCGCCACCGGCACGGCGGCCACGTGGCCGCGGTCAGCGGCCGTACGCGGCGCTCCGTGCCTGGCAAACGGCACAGCAGGAGCATTGGTCATGGAATACACAACACAATCATGTCGTAATTTAGTTCCTGGTACTAGTAAGGTCAGGCTGACCTGCGGCCGGAGTCCCCTGCGCCCCGCCAGTACTACGTCGCGTAGAATGCTGGGGTGCGATCCCCCGAATCCCCGGTTCTGTCCATCAGCGGGTTAATTAAGGATGTTGGTCCGCTGGCCAGCCTGGACGGAAAAATGCTCCGGGTGGTCAACGGCGTATCCCTTATGGCCGAACGCGGCCAGGTCACGGCCCTCCTGGGCGCCAATGGAGCCGGCAAAACCACCACCATCGAATGCGCCCAAGGCCTGCAGAAACGCAGCGGCGGCAGCATCTCGCTGCTTGGCCAGGACCCGGGCCGCTCGGGCGCTGACCTGCGGTCCCGCGTAGGCGTGATGCTTCAGGACGGTGGCCTCCCGCCGTCGGCCCGTCCCATCCCACTGTTGCGGCACATCGCCGGAATGTACGCGAGGCCCCGTTCCGTTGACGCACTGGTGGAACGGCTCGGCATTGATACTTTCGCCAGGACCACAGTCCGCAGACTCTCCGGTGGGCAGAAGCAGCGCCTGGCACTCGCGGCGGCCCTGATCGGCAATCCGGAAGTCCTTTTCCTGGACGAGCCCAGCGCCGGCCTGGATCCCCAGTCCCGGCAGCTGGTCTTCGAGCTGATCTCGGAACTGCGGGCAGCCGGGATGGGCATCATCCTGACAACGCACCTCATGGACGACGCCCAGCGGTTGGCGGACTACGTGTACATCATCGACGCCGGCAGGAACGTCGCCGAGGGCACAGTGTCCCAGCTGCTGCAGCGGGACCCGGCTGTGGAGGCCGGCACGGACCACGTCCGCACCCTGGTGTTCGAGGCTCCCCCGGGGCTGGATTTCACCGGCGTGCTGCCCGTTGCCATCACGGTCTCTGAAACACGGGCCGGAAGCTACGTGGCCTCGGGTGCACTGACACCCCGCGATCTCGCGTCGTTGACCGCCTGGTGGGCAGCCCACGACGTGATGCCCGGTTCCATGAGCCTGGCGGCACGAAGCCTGGAAGATGTCTTCCTGGACATCTCGGGAAAGGACGTCCGATGACGGCTCCCGCAGCCACTGGCGCCCAGGGAGCACCGGCCACGCTGCTGCGCCGTATCTTGCTGCAGGGCAGGTACGAATCACTGACCATGCTCCGGAACGGCGAGCAGCTGATCCTTGCAGTCGTCCTGCCGCTTCTGGCGCTGGTGGGGCTCACCGTCACTCCTTTCCTGGACGGTTTCGGAGCCAGCCGCATCAATGTGGCGGTCCCCGGCATCCTGGCCTTGTGCGCGATGTCCACGGCCTTCACCGGGCAGGGCATCGCCACCGGCTTCGACCGGCGGTACGGGGTTCTCCGGTTCCTGTCCACCACGCCCTTGGGCCGTGAAGGACTCATCGCGGGTAAGGTGCTGGCGGTCCTGGCTGTGCTCTGCCTCCAAGTGGCAGTGGTGACGCTGGTGGCGCTTCCTTTGGGCTGGCAGCCGCCTGCCTCCGGCTGGCTCCCCGGGCTGTCGCTGCTGGCACTGGGAGCTGTGGCCTTCACCGCGCTGGGTCTCCTGGTGGCCGGCACCGTCCGGCCCGAGGCAACCCTCGCCATCACCAACCTGCTGTGGATCCTGCTGGGCGCCCTGGGAGGGATAGTTATTCCCGCGGAACGGCTGCCAGCACTGGCGCAGGGAGCGGTCCACTACCTGCCCTCCGGCGCACTCGGGGAGGCCATGCGCGAAGCTTTCCTGCACGGCTCGCTGAACGGCGGCGCCGCGCTCATCCTGCTACTCTGGACGGTTCTTGCCGGAGCAGCAGCCATCCGTTGGTTCAAGTGGAATTGAGATATCCGTGAGCACGGCTTCACGCCTCCCCCAGATCGCCGGCCACCTCATCGCGAGGCTGCCCCGTACCGTGGACGCCAGCGTCCGCCGCCTCGCGGTGGCGTCCCTGGTTGGCCAGACGCTGCTGGTGGTGACCGGCGGCGCGGTGCGGCTGACCGCGTCTGGCCTCGGCTGCCCCACCTGGCCGCGCTGTACCGAGACATCCCTGGTCAACACTGCCGAAATGGGGATCCACGGCTTCATTGAGTTCGGCAACCGGCTCCTGACGTTCGCTCTGGCGGCGGTTGCGCTGGCCATGCTTGTCTACTTGTGGAACCTTCGCAAGGAGCGCCGGGACCTCTTCCTGCTGGCGCTGGGCCTCCTGGCCAGCATCCCGGCACAGGCGGTGATCGGTGGCATCACCGTGCTGACCAACCTCAATCCGTGGGTGGTGGGCCTGCATTTCCTCGTTTCCATGGCCCTTGTGGTGATTGCCACGCTGCTCGTCAACCGGGCCTACGGCAGGACGGGCCGCCACGCCAGCGTCCAGCTCCCCGCCTTGCCGGGCGTCATGCGTCCGGTGACTGCCGCCGTCGGGCTTTTCTCCGCCCTCGCCGTAATGCTCGGCGTAGTGGTGACCGGCTCCGGTCCCCACGCCGGTGACGCCGATGCTCCCCGCAACGGCCTGGACTGGGACCTGTTCTCCCACATCCATGCGGTTCCGGCGTACGTAATCACGGCCGGTACACTGTTCGCACTAGTGCTGGTCATTGTCCGCAGGATCCAGGGCCCGTTCCGCACGTCCGTCCTGTTGCTGCTTTCCGTGACCCTGTTGCAGGCCGTCATCGGCTTCACCCAGTACTACAACGGTATCCCCGCGTTGCTGGTGGGCGCGCACATGCTCGGCGCGGCACTGCTGATGAGCGCGGCAACCAACACCGCCGACCTCGCCCGTTCGAGCCCGGCCACGTAACCTCCACCGCTTTTTGCCCCTACGGAGTGCCACGGTTCGCGACGAACCGTGGCACCCGCATTTAGGGACGCTCTCTCACTAGTCCGAAAATGGAGGGGACGTGACCGCGGTCGGTGCGCACTGGTGCACCCCGTCGTGGTCTGGCGGGTGTTGGTGTTGGTATGAAGACGGGTAGGGGTCAGGCTGCGGGTGCGAGAGTGACGGTGTAGCCGAGGGCTTCGAGCTGGCGGATGTGGTTGCGTTTGCTGGTCTCTGGGTTGGTATGGCGGCTGAAGTAGTCGGGCCCGAGGTCGTTGAACCGTGCGTCCGGGTTCTCCAGCAGGTGCCAGATGATCACGAGGATGGAACGTCCGGTGGCGACGATGGCGCGTTTCTTGCCCCGCCGCCGCGCGAGCCTCTGGTGGCGTTCGCCCAGAAAGGTGTGAGTTTTGCTGGCCCCGACGGCGGCCTCGCCAAGGATCCGGGCGAGATAGCGGTTACCGTGTCCGGTCGAACCGTTTCCCTTGGTCTTGCCTGCGGAGGAGTTGATGCCCGGGGAGAACTTCGCCCAGGAACACAGGTGCCCCGCGGTCGGGAACCGTGACATGTCTACCCCGATTTCGGCGATAATAGCGGCAGCAGCGACGGGGCCGATGCCCGGGATCTCATCCAGGCGTTCCGCTGCCGCCGCGAAAGGGGCCAACTGCGCCTCGATCTGTTCATCGATCGCGGCGATATCGGCATCGATCCCGTCGATCCGTGCCAGCATCCGGGCCAGCAGGAACCGGTGATGGTCATCAAAGCGGCCGGTGAAGGCCTCCTCAAGTTCGCTGATCTTCCCCCGCATTCTTGACCGGGCCAGCTGCGCGAGCCTACTCGGGTTCCGTTCGCCGGCGATGAGCGCTGCCATCATCTCCCGCCCGGACACCCCGAAAATATCCGAGGCCACCGAGGAGAGCTTGATGCACGCGTCCTCCAGGAGTTTCTCGACCCGGTTCTTCTCCGCCGTCCGGGTCCCGACCAGATCAGCCCGGTACCGGGTCAAATCCCGCAGCCGGCGGATCGGGGCAGGCGGAACGAAACTGGGCCGGAGCATCTGCCGCTCGGCGACCTTGCACAGCCATACGGAGTCGAGCACGTCCGTCTTCGGGCGGCCCGGCAGGTGCTTCACGTCGCGGGCGTTGACCAGCCACGGCTCGAGCCCGTGCGCCTCGAGGAGGTAAAACACCGGCTTCCAATAGTCCGAAGTCGCCTCCATCACGACCCGCTCGATCCGGAGGTCCACGAGATGGTTGGCCAGCTCCATCAACGACCGGGTCATAGTGGAGTGCGTGGACACCTCCTGCAACCGTTTCTTCCGGTCCCCTTCCGCGGGGACCCGGACACAACACACGAGTTCAGCCTTGCCAATGTCGATCGCGGCGACTCTGGCAATGATCTGATCCTCATCCTGGGTTTCAGCCAACATGATCGTGTTCATCTCCTCACGAAAAACACCCGCTCTGATTGCATAGGCGGCCGCCCGCGGGGATCACCGGGAAAATCGGAATCTAGTCCTCGTTCTCGGTAAAAGGAAACAGTGAAGGGCCCACGGCGTGATCCCCGGCGCCCGGCTTAATGACGGACTGAAAGAACCATAGTGACTACGGCGTCGACAGGCGACCACAGGCACATTTTCAGCCCGGAACGGGCGCCCCGCAAGGGGCATACAGGCTTAATGCATGGAATCGGCAGACCCTCCCTCACCTAATGCAGGAAGTGGGCAGACCCTCTCTCACTGCCTGCGGTGTTTGGCAGGATCGTCCCTTACCTCCTGGGTGACAAAGAAGCGACCCTCCTTCACCGTTGGTGAGAGAGGGTCGCTAAGAAAGCTGCAGGTACTGATAGAGGGTCGGTAAAAAGCCCACATCAAGTGAGAGAGCGTTGGGTGGGGGTGCTGTTAACCGATGATCGCTGATCCGACGAACGGATCCACGGCCAGTGCGATGAACAGCAGCGTCAGGTAGCTGATGGAGCCGTGGAAGACCTTCATTGCGCGCTTGTCCGAGATGTCCTCGCGCTGCGCCCGGTTGTAAAGGGAGTGCGACTCGTACAGGAACCAGGCACCCGCCAGGACTGCGGTGGCCGTGTAGACCCAGCCCGCGCCACCGGCGGGGACCAGCAGCAGCGAACAGGCCACCATAGCCCAGGCGTAGAGGACCACCTGGACGGAAACCACCTTGGCGCCGGCAATTGCCCCAAGCATGGGCACGTTCGCGTTGCGGTAGTCCTCGCCGTAACGCATGGAAAGCGGCCAGTAGTGCGGCGGAGTCCAGAGGAAGATGACCATAAACAGGATGACGGCTGGCCACTCGACGGTATTGGTCACGGCGGCCCAGGCAATCAGCACCGGGAAGCAGCCCGCCGCTCCACCCCACACAATGTTCTGTGCAGTGCGGCGCTTGAGGATGATGGTGTAGATGACTACATAGAAGAAAATTGCGGCCAACCCGAGCCAAGCGGCCAACGGGTTGGCGCCGAACCAGAGAATAACAAGGGCGGCTGCCCCGAGCAGCCAGGAGAATACCAGCGCCTCGCGAGGTGTCACCTCGCCGGTGACCAGCGGACGGTTCTCGGTCCGGTGCATCAGTTTGTCGATGTCCCGGTCAAGGTAGCAGTTGAAGGCACCGGCGCTGCCGGCAGCAAAGGCGCCGCCTACCAGCGTGGCCAGAATCAGCCCGATCGGCGGGAAACCCCGCTCGGCGTAGATCATGGTGGGCAGGGTGCTGACCAGCAACAACTCAATGACACGCGGCTTGGTGAGGGCGAAATACGCCTTGGCCTTACGGGCGAACCCGGCTCCCCCTCTGGCACGGAAAGCATTAAGCGGCGTATCTGTTGTGCTCACGGTGGCAGTCACCCGTTCTGGTTGGCAGTTCTGTCTGGCGGTGCAGCTGTGTCTTGCGGCCGTTCGCCGGGCAGCCCGCCAATGGTCATCAGAAGAAGGTCCCGGCAACGCCCCGGGTCTGCCGCCGCCCTTAAAGGGCTCGGCTGCCGGCGTCGGCCTCCAAATATCATACCGTGCGCATTTGTAACAGATGCCCCCTGATTATGCCCTGATGATTACGCGCAGGGTGATTCGAGCAGATTAACTCAACCTCACGAAATGGGGATTCACATAAGGGGAAATTGCGTCCAAAAGGTGAGATTTGCGCTGACCGGAGAGTGGAATCGAGCTAAGCTGTCACCAGATCAGCACGCGGCAGAAAAGCGTTGGAAAACGCGTTCCCACAGCCCTGCTGAATGATAGATCAACGTTTCGATGGTGAACGGCTGGTACACACCGCAGCGGGCACCACAGCGTGCCCCGGAACGGATCCCGTGTACCGTCCACCATCAGCACAGAGAGGGGCCCGGTTTTCGTGCCACATTTGGAAGAGCAAGAACTGTCATGGACCAGCTTGGACCAGCGCGCGGTGGACACCATCCGCGTTCTGGCTGCGGATGCCGTCGAGAAAGTCGGTAACGGCCACCCCGGCACGGCCATGAGCCTGGCGCCCGCCGCTTACCTGCTCTTCCAGAAGCTGATGCGCCACGACCCGCGCAACCCTGACTGGCTGGGACGCGACCGTTTCATCCTGTCACCCGGCCACACGTCGCTGACCCTTTACATCCAGCTGTTCCTGTCGGGCTACGGCCTGGAACTGAAGGACCTTGAGGCGCTTCGCACCTGGGATTCCCTGACGCCGGGCCACCCGGAGTACAAGCACACTGCCGGTGTGGAGATCACCACCGGCCCGCTGGGCCAGGGCCTGGCCTCCTCGGTCGGGTTCGCCTACTCCCAGCGCCGGATGCGCGGCCTGTTCGACGCCGACGCTGCGGCCGGCGAAAGCCCCTTCGACCACACCATCTGGGTTATCGCCTCCGACGGGGACCTGCAGGAAGGCGTCACTTCCGAGGCGTCCTCGCTGGCCGGCCACCAGGAACTGGGTAACCTTGTAGTTGTCTACGATGAGAACCACATCTCCATCGAGGACGACACCGACATCTCCTTCACCGAGGATGTCCTGAAGCGCTACGAGGCCTACGGCTGGCACACCCAGCGCGTCGACTGGACCAAGACCGGCGAATACAAAGAGGACGTCCAGGAGCTCTACTCCGCACTGCTCGCCGCCAAGGCCGAGACGTCCAAGCCCTCCATCATCTCGCTGCGCACCATCATCGGCTACCCGGCCCCCAAGAAGCAGAACACGGGCAAGATCCACGGTTCCGCTCTCGGTGCAGAGGAAGTCGCCGGCCTCAAGGAGGTCCTGGGCTTCGACCCCGCCAAGTCCTTCGACGTGGACCAGGAAGTCCTGGCCCACGCCCGCTCCGTCGTGGACCGCGGCGCCGCTGCCAAGAAGGAATGGGAAGAGTCCTTCAACGCCTGGCAGGCCGCCAACCCCGAAGGCGCCGCACTCCTGCAGCGCATCGAGGCCCGCGAACTGCCCGACGGCCTCGACGCCGCGCTTCCGGTCTTCCCGGCCGGCAAGGACGTCTCCACCCGCGCCGCTTCCGGCAAGGTCCTAAACGCACTCGGACCGGTCATGCCGGAACTCTGGGGCGGCTCCGCCGACCTCGCCGAATCCAACAACACCACCATCGAAGGCTCGCCGTCGTTCGTGCCCGCCTCCAAGCAGACCGATACCTGGTCCGGCAACCCCTACGGCCGGGTCCTGCACTTCGGCATCCGTGAGCACGCCGCGGCATCGATCGTGAACGGCATCGCCCTACACGGCCGGACCCGCGCGTTCTCCGGCACGTTCCTGATCTTCAGCGACTACCAGCGGCCCGCCATCCGGCTCGGCGCCCTGATGGGTGTTCCGTCCCTGTATGTCTGGACGCACGACTCCATCGGTCTGGGCGAAGACGGCCCCACCCACCAGCCGGTGGAACAGCTCGCTTCCCTGCGCGCCATCGTGGGCCTGGACGTCGTCCGCCCCGGCGATGCCAACGAGGTCGCGGTGGCATGGAAGACCATGCTGGAGAACCACGAGAACCCGGCCGGCATTGTCCTGACCCGCCAGAACATCCCCACCTATGCCCGTGGTGAAAGCGAAGCCGACGGCGACACGTTCGGTTCCGTTTCCGGTGTGGCCAAGGGCGGCTACGTCCTGGCTGAAGCTTCCAAGGACGGCGCCACCGTGCCCGCCGACGTGATCCTGATCGGCACCGGCTCCGAGGTCCAGCTGGCCGTCCAGGCCCGCGAAGCCCTCCAGGCTGAAGGCATCGCTGCCCGCGTTGTCTCCATGCCCTGCGTCGAGTGGTTCAACAAGCAGGACGCCGCTTACCGCGAGTCCGTGCTCCCCGCTGCCGTCAAGGCCCGGGTCTCCGTCGAGGCCGGGCTGGCCCTGGGCTGGAGGGAATTCGTCGGCGACGCCGGACGTTCCATCTCGCTCGAGCACTATGGCGCTTCCGCCGACTACAAGCGCCTTTTCCAGGAGTTCGGCATCACTGTGGAGGCTGTCGCCGCCGCTGCCAAGGACTCCCTCGCTGGCCTGCAGGCCTGAACCAGATTTTAGGAGATATCACCATGACTACCCCTACACAGCAGCTCTCCGACGCCGGAGTATCCATCTGGCTCGATGACCTTTCCCGCAGCCGCCTTGAAACCGGCACGCTGCAGAAGCTCATCGAAGAGAAGAACGTTGTTGGTGTGACCACCAACCCGTCCATCTTCCACGCCGCCATCACGGCCGGCACGGACTACGACGCCACCATCGCGGCCCAGGCAGCAGCCGGCGCCAGCGTCGAGGAGACCATCTTCGAAATCACCACCACCGACGTCGCCGACGCCTGCGACCTCTTCGCACCGGTGGCAGCAGCCACCAACGGTGTCGACGGCCGCGTGTCCATCGAAGTTGACCCGCGCCTCGCCTGGGACACGGCCGGCACCATTGCCGAAGCCAAGCACCTGTACAAGAAGGTCAACAAGGACAACGTCCACATCAAGATTCCGGCAACCCTTGAAGGCCTCGAAGCGATCACGGCGACGCTGGCCGAGGGCATCAGCGTCAACGTGACCCTGATCTTCTCGCTCGAGCGTTACCGCGCTGTCATCAACGCTTTCCAGTCCGGCCTGGAGCAGGCCAAGGATAACGGCCACGACCTGTCCAAGATCCACTCGGTCGCATCGTTCTTCGTTTCCCGCGTGGACTCCGAAATCGACAAGCGCCTTGACGCCATCGGCACCGACGAGGCCAAGGCACTCAAGGGCAAGGCAGGCGTGGCCAACGCCCGCCTGGCGTACCAGGTCCACGAGGAGCTCTTCACCACCGAGCGCTGGGCACTGCTGGCTGAAGCCGGCGCCCTCCCGCAGCGTCCGCTGTGGGCCTCCACCGGCGTCAAGGACCCGGCCTACCCCGACACCCTTTACGTCACCGAGCTGGCCGCCCCCGGCGTCGTGAACACCATGCCGGAGAAGACCCTGGACGCCACGTTCGACCACGGCGTCGTCACCGGTGACACTGTCTCCGGCACGTACGCCGAGGCCAACGCCACGCTGGACGCACTGGACGCACTGGGCATCTCTTACAACGAGGTTGTCGCACTCCTCGAATCAGAGGGCCTGGACAAGTTCGTGGCCAGCTGGAAGGAACTTCTGGGCGACGTCGAAGGTGCCCTTGCCGCCGCACGGAAGGCTTCCTAACCCACTATGAGCACTCTCAGCTACGACGCCACCGGTGCCGCGCAGCAGGCACTCGAGCAGCACCTGCCCGCCCTCGTGGCGGACCGCATTGCCACCCGGATCTTCGCCAAGGACCACACCCTGTGGGGTCCCGACGCGGAGGCCGAGTCCGCTGTCCGCCTCGGCTGGGTTGAGGCGGCCACCGTCTCACAGGCCCTTGTGGCCGGCATCCTCGAGCTCCGTGATGCCCTCAAGGCTGACGGCGTGACCCGCATCGTGCTTTGCGGCATGGGCGGTTCTTCGCTGGCTCCCGAGGTCATCGCCGGCACCGCTGGCGTCGAGCTGACAGTGCTGGACAGCACCGACCCCGACCAGGTCCGTGCTGCCCTCGCAGACCGGCTGGCCGAAACCGCGATTGTGGTTTCGTCCAAGTCCGGTTCAACCCTGGAGACCGACTCCCAGCGCCGGATCTTCGAGCACGCCTTCACGGAGGCCGGCATCGATGCGAAGAGCCGGATCATCATTGTCACCGATCCTGGTTCCCCGCTGGACAAGGCCTCGCGCGAGGCCGGCTACCGTGCCGTCTTCAACGCCGACCCGAACGTCGGCGGCCGCTACTCAGCCCTCACGGCATTCGGGCTGGTCCCCTCTGGCTTGGCCGGTGTGGACATCCAGGCTTTCCTGGATGAGGCTGAGGAAGCCGCCGAGATCCTGAACGAGGACGCCGCCGAGAACATCGGGCTGGCCCTCGGAACGGCCCTGGGCGGAACCAACCCGCTGCGCAACAAGATTGTCATCGCCGAGGACGGCTCCGGCATTGTGGGCTTCGCGGACTGGGCCGAACAGCTCATCGCCGAATCCACCGGGAAGCTCGGCACCGGCGTCCTGCCGGTTGTCGCCGGACCCACGTCGCCGGAGGTCACCTCCGGCGCCGCGGACGTCCTGGTGGTGCGGCTGGTAGCCGCGGATGCCGACGTCGAACTCGGTGACAACGAGGTAGCCATCGCCGGTGGCCTGGCCACCCAGATGATGGTGTGGGAGTTCGCCACCGCCGTTGCCGGACGCCTCCTGGGCATCAACCCGTATGACCAGCCGGACGTGGAGGCAGCCAAGGTTGCCGCCCGCGGCCTGCTGGACGCCCAGCCCGAACCGACCCCTGCCGCCTTCGTGGACGGCGCCATCGAAGTCCGCGGCGGTGACTGGCTCCGTGGTGCAGCCACTGCGGAGGAAGCCGTCGGCGCACTCCTGGGAACGCTCGACGACGACAGCTACCTCAGCGTCCATGCCTACTTTGACCGGCTGGCCTTCGCAGAGCTGGAAGGCATCCGCGACCCGCTTGCCGGCGTCAGCGGCCGTCCCGTCACCTTCGGCTGGGGCCCGCGGTTCCTGCACTCCACCGGGCAGTTCCACAAGGGCGGACCCGCCATCGGAGTCTTTCTCCAGGTCACGGCCGCTCCTGCGGAAGACCTGGCCATCCCGGACCGTCCGTTCACGTTTGGGGAACTGATTTCCGCCCAGGCCGCGGGCGACGCCCAGGTCCTGGCCGGCCATGGCCGCCCCGTCCTGCGACTGCACCTGACCGACCGCGCCGCCGGAGTTGCACAGCTGCAGGAGATCATTGCAGCACTTGCCGCCCGGTCAGCTTCCGTCACCGAAAACTAAGGCTCAACAGCAAACATGCCAGAAACTGAAAACGGCAGGAATTCCGCGACGCGTTCGGGGCGATCAGGGCGTAATCCGCTCCGGGATCCCCGTGACCGGCGCCTGAACCGGATTGCCGGTCCGTCCTCGTTGGTGCTCTTTGGAGTGACCGGTGACCTTGCCCGTAAGAAGCTCATGCCGGCCGTGTATGACCTGGCGAACCGGGGGCTGCTGCCGCCGAGTTTCGCGCTGGTGGGCTTCGGCCGCCGTCCGTGGAGTGATGCGGAGTTCGCTGCCGAGGTGAAGGCTTCGGTGAAGGCGTACTCGCGGACGCCGTTTGATGAGGCGGTGTGGAACCAGCTCGCCGAGGGTATCCGTTTTGTCCAGGGCGAGTTCGACGACGATGATTCGTTTGAGCGGTTGGGTGACACGGTCGCTGAGCTGGATGAGCAGCGCGGAACGCGGGGGAATCACGCGTTCTACCTGTCCATTCCGCCGAAGGCGTTTGAGCAGGTCTGCCGGCAGCTGTCCAAGCACGGCCTCGCGCAGGCTGAGGGTGATAAGTGGCGGCGGGTGGTGATCGAGAAGCCGTTCGGGCATGACCTGGAGTCGGCCCGGCAGCTGAACGACATTGTGGAGTCGGTGTTCCCGCCGGATGCGGTGTTCCGGATCGACCACTACCTGGGCAAGGAAACGGTGCAGAACATCCTGGCGCTGCGTTTCGCGAACCAGTTGTTCGAGCCGTTGTGGAACGCGAACTATGTGGACCACGTCCAGATCACCATGGCCGAGGACATCGGCACGGGCGGCCGGGCCGGGTATTACGACGGTGTGGGCGCGGCCCGCGATGTCATCCAGAACCACCTGCTGCAGCTGTTGGCTTTGACGGCGATGGAGGAGCCTATTTCCTTCAACGCCGATGACCTGCGCGCGGAGAAGGAAAAGGTCCTCGCCGCGGTCAAGCTTCCCGAGGATTTGTCCACCCACTCGGCGCGCGGGCAATTCGCCGGCGGCTGGCAGGGCGGGGAACAGGTCCAGGGCTACCTGGAAGAAGACGGCATTCCGGCCGATTCCAAGACCGAGACGTTCGCGGCGATCCGGGTGGACATCCACACCCGCCGCTGGTCCGGTGTGCCGTTCTACCTCCGTGCGGGCAAGCGCCTGGGCCGGCGCGTGACCGAAATCGCGGTGGTGTTCAAACGCGCACCGAACCTGCTCTTCCGTGACCACGGGGAGGATGACTTCGGCCAGAACGCCGTGGTGATCCGGGTCCAGCCCGATGAGGGCGCGACGATCCGGTTCGGGTCCAAGGTCCCGGGCACGCAGATGGAAGTCCGCGACGTGACCATGGACTTCGGCTACGGGCACTCCTTCACCGAGTCCAGCCCCGAAGCCTACGAACGGCTCATCCTGGACGTACTGCTCGGCGAACCGCCGCTGTTCCCCCGGCACGCCGAGGTGGAGCTGTCCTGGAAGATCCTTGACCCCTTTGAAGACTACTGGGCAGGGCTGACTGAACAGCCGGAGCCTTACGCCCCGGGGTCCTGGGGCCCTGCCTCGGCCGATGAGCTGCTGGCCCGCGACGGACGAACCTGGAGAAGGCCATGATTGTAGATTTGCCGGACACCACCACTTCCAAGGTCTCCAAGAAGATCACCTCCCTGCGCGAGCAGGGCGGTGTGATCGCCCTGGGCCGGGTCCTGACCCTCGTGGTGGTCACCCGGTCCGGGCTCGAGGAAGAAGCGATCGAGGCGGCCAACGAGGCCAGCCGTGAACACCCCTGCCGGATCATCGTCCTGGCCGACGCCGGGGCGACCGCCCCGAACCGGCTCGACGCGCAGATCCGGGTGGGCGGTGACGCCGGCGCGTCCGAGGTCATCGTGCTCCGCGGCTACGGCGAGCTCGCCCACGAAAGCGAATCCCTGGTCGCGGCCCTGCTGCTCCCGGACGCCCCGATCGTGGCCTGGTGGCCGCACGGGGCGCCGGAGAACGCCTGCGAAACCTCGGTGGGCCGGATCGCGCACCGCCGGATCACCGACTCCGCGAACGAAACCGACCCCCAGCTCGCGCTCGAAAACATCCGGGCCACCTATAAGGCCGGCGACACCGACCTCGCCTGGACCCGGCTGACGAACTGGCGGATCCAACTCGCGGCAGCCCTGGACCAGGTGGACTCCTCGCCCGTCACCGCCGTGGCAGTGGAAGGCGCCTCCGACTCCCCGTCCACGATCCTGCTCGCGGCGTGGCTGACCCTGGCCCTGGACGCGCCCGTGACCATCGTCGCGGATCCCGCCGGGACCGGCATCCGCCGCGTAAGGCTCACCCGCCACACCGGCGACGTGCAGCTGTTCCGCCCCGGACTATCCGTCGCGGAACTCACGCAGCCCGGACAGCCCGCGCAACGCATCTCCCTGCCGCGCCGCAGCCTCAAGGACTGCCTCGCCGAAGAGCTCCGCCGCCTCGACCCCGACGAAGTGTTCGGCGAAGTGATTACTATTGGACTGCCACGTACCAATCTAAGGAGCGTCCGACCCAGTGAGCGTTGAGCCAAGAGTTAGCATCCATCCCGATTCGTCCGTCCTGATGGCCGCCATCGCGGCCCGCCTGATCACCAAGCTGGTGGATGTGCAGGACAAGCACGGTGAGGCCACGGTGGTGCTGACCGGCGGCACAGTAGGAATCGGAACGCTGAAGGCGGTTGCGGATTCTCCGGCGGCGCCCGCCGTCGACTGGTCCAGGGTAAATTTTTGGTGGGGTGACGAGCGCTTTGTTGCTGCGGATGATCCCGACCGGAACACCAGGCAGGCGTTTGATGCACTCCTGTCGAGCATTCCGGTTGATCCTGCAAGGATCAACCAGCCGGCTTCCTCGGATGACTTCGACACGCCCGAGGAAGCCGCCGGGGACTATGCGCGCAGGCTCCGGGAAGCAGCCCAGGCCGAACACGCTGCTGACATGTCCGACAACCGTCCGGATCAACCGGGAGTACTGCCGCGGCTGGATGTTGTGCTGCTGGGCGTTGGCCCCGACGCCCACGTGGCCTCGCTCTTCCCCGAGCAGGCCGGAATCCGGGAGAAGGAGCGGACAGTCGTTGGCGTCCGCAATTCCCCCAAGCCGCCGCTCCAGCGGATCTCACTCACGCTTCCCGCCATTAACACTGCTGCCGAGGTCTGGATGGTTGTGGCCGGCGAGGACAAGGCCGGCGCGGTTGGCCTGGCACTGGCGGGCGCCAACCCGGTGCAGGTACCGGCGGCTGGCCCGCGGGGAACATCCCGCACGCTGTGGCTTATTGATGAAAATGCAGCGTCACGCGTCCCGCGGCAGCTCGTCCGGAAGGACGCCACCGGCGCGTAGCTTTTCCAGCGCTCCGGCCAGGACAGCTTCGGCGTCCTGGTCGGAGCGCCGTTCTTTAACGTATTCGAGGTGGCTCTTGAAGCCTTCGTCCAGCGGGTCCGGCAGGTCGGCTTCCTTGCCGTCCCGTGATGCCGGAGCCCCGCAGCGCCGGCAGTCCCAGACGGTGGGAAGCTGCTCATCCGGCAACCGCAGGAAGACAAGCTGGGTCTCATGCCCCTTGGCGCACCAAAAGGAAACCCTGATTCGGGGCACCCTCTCGCCCGAGGCAGCTTCTGACTGGTTCTTGGGGCCGGCTCCTTCTGTGACACCCACCCGGGTGCCACGGAACGCTGACGCACTATGTACCATCGGGACTCCTGGCTGCTTAAACAAAAACTGTGGCTGTTGGAAGCCAACAGCCACAGTTTAGTTCGGAGATCCCCATCGCGGCAGTGCCGGGCGACGATCAGTTGCAGGAGCTAAGAGTCCCCTGCACCGCTGAAGCGCATGACCAGGCCAAGGGCGATGATCACGACGCCCCAGGTAACGCCAAGGATCACGGTAAACCTGTTCAGGTTCCGCTCGGCCACGCCCGAGGAGCTAAGGCCGGAACTCATACCGCCGCCGAACATGTCCGACAGCCCGCCACCCCGGCCCTTGTGGAGGAGGATAAGCAGGGTCAGCAGAAGGCTGGTGATGCCCAGGAGAATCTGCAGAATGACATGAAGAACGTCCACGACGGCCTTTCAGAAGATTGGAATTGCGGGAGCCTGGAGCTGAGTGACGGACTAGTCCGTCATCAGGTGACTCTCGAACCTGACAATATTAGCAAACTCCGCGGGATCGAGGCTGGCCCCGCCGACCAACACGCCGTCGACGTCGCGTTCTTTCAGGATCGCGGCGACATTATTGGCCTTGACCGAGCCGCCGTAGAGCAGCCGGATCTTCGCCGCAACGTCATCGCTGAAGAGCGTGGCCAGTTCCGCGCGGATGGCGGCGCACATTTCCTGTGCGTCCTCCGGCCCGGCCACTTCACCGGTGCCGATGGCCCAGACGGGCTCGTAGGCCACCACAAGCTCTGCCGCCTGCTCGGCCGTCAGCCCGGCGACGTTCGCCCGGAGCTGTGTCAGCGTGTGCTCGACATGCGTGCCGGCCTGGCGGATTTCCAGGCCTTCCCCCACGCAAAGGACCGGAGTGACACTGTGCTTGAACGCTGCCTTGACCTTGGCGTTGAGCACTTCGTCGGATTCCTGGTGGATGGTCCGGCGTTCGCTGTGCCCCACCAGGACGTAGCGGCAGCCCAGCTTGTTCAGGAACTGGCCGGAGGTGTCGCCCGTGTAGGCACCCGAGTCGAACTGGGAGAGGTCCTGGCCGCCGTAGGCTATGTCCAGTTCATCGCCCTGGACGAGTGTCTGCACGCCGCGGAGGTCGGTGAATGGCGGGAAGACGGCCACCTCAACCCGGTTGTAGTCGTGCTTGGCGTCGGACAGGGTCCAGGCCAGTTTTTGCAGGAGGGTGATGCCCTGGACATGGTCCATGTTCATCTTCCAGTTGCCTGCAATGAGAGGCGTGCGGTCAAAAGCGCCGTTCGTTGACGTAGTCACGTGTTCTCCAAAAGTACTTGATATGTATGCGGCCGGCAGGGTGCCCGCGGGCACCCTGCCGGCCGGAGGACTTGGCAGTCCAGGTTCCTAACGGTCCAGGACGCTGAGTCCCGGGAGTTCCTTGCCTTCGAGATATTCCAGGCTGGCGCCGCCGCCCGTGGAAATGTGCCCGAACTGGTCATCAGCGAAGCCGAGCGTCCGCACGGCAGCAGCGGAGTCGCCGCCGCCTACCACGGTGAACGCGTCGACTTCAGTCAGGGCCTGGGCCACTGCGCGGGTTCCGCCGGAGAATGCTTCGAACTCAAAGACACCCATGGGCCCGTTCCAGAACACCGTTTTGGCGCCCTTGATGCGGTCCGCAAAAACAGCTGCAGAGTCCGGGCCGATGTCCAGGCCGATGCCCTGGGCACCGAAGCTGCTGCCCTCGATGCCGTCCGCGGGGACAGTCTCGTAGTCAGCGTCGGCCGCGAACTTACCGGCCACCACAACGTCGGTGGGCACGATGAATTCGGTGCCGGCACCGGCAGCCCGTTTCAGGTAGTCCTGCACAACCGGGATCTGGTCTTCTTCCAGGAGGCTGCCGGCCACGCTGTGGCCCTCTGCTGCCAGGAACGTGAAGAGCATGCCGCCGCCTACCAGGATGGTGTCGGCTTTGCCGATGAGGTTGTCGATGACCGCCAGCTTGTCGGAGACCTTGGAGCCGCCGAGCACCACCACGTAGGGCCGCTGCGTGTCAGCTGTCAGCTTCCGCAGGACCTCCACCTCGGTGTGCACAAGGTCGCCCTGGTAGGACGGGAGCCGGGTGGCGACGTCGTAGACACTGGCGTGCTTGCGGTGCACGGCACCAAAGGCGTCGTCAACGTAGGCGCCGTTGGCCCCGGTCAGGGCCACCAGTTCGTCCGCGAAGGCGCCGCGTTCGGCGCCGTCCTTGCTAGTCTCCCGGGCGTCGAAGCGCACGTTCTCCAGGACGAGGACCTCGCCGTCCTGAAGGGAGGCGGCGAGTTCCTTAGCGGAGCTGCCCACGGTGTCCTGCGCGAGCGAGACCTTGAAGGCGGCAAGTTCGGCGAGCCGCGCTACGGCAGGCCGGAGGGAGTACTTTTCCTCCGGAGCGCCCTTGGGGCGTCCGAGGTGGGCTGTTACCAGCACGCGGGCACCGGCGTCCGTGAGCTTTCCCAGTACTGGCAGAGAGGCCTTGATGCGGCCGTCGTCAGTCACTGTAGAGCCGTCGAGCGGCACATTCAGGTCACTTCTGACAAGAATGTACCGCCCGCGGACACCTTCAGCGATCAGTTCGTTGAGGGTGTGGAATGTCATGTGTCTAACCCTAGCCCAGCTTGGCTGCGACGAGCTCCGTGAGGTCCACGAGGCGGTTGGAGTAGCCCCATTCGTTGTCATACCAGGAAACAACCTTGACCTGGTTGCCGATGACCTTGGTCAGGCCGGAGTCGAAGATCGACGACGCCGGGTCCCCGACGATGTCCGAGGACACGATCGGTGCGTCCGTGTAGGTCAGGATGCCCTGGAACTCGTCGGACTCCGAAGCCTTCTTCAGCGCCGCGTTGACTTCTTCGACGGTGGTCTCGCGGGAGACCGTGACGGTGAGGTCGGTGGCCGAGCCGGTGGGGACGGGCACGCGGATGGCGAAGCCGTCCAGCTTGCCCTTGAGCTCAGGCAGGACCAGGCCGATCGCCTTGGCCGCACCCGTGGAGGTGGGGACCATGTTGATGGCGGCGGCACGGGCACGGCGGAGGTCGTTGTGCGGGCCGTCCTGCAGGTTCTGGTCCGCCGTGTAGGCGTGGATGGTGGTCATCAGGCCACGCTCGATGCCGAAGGTGTCGTTGAGGACCTTGGCCAGCGGGCCCAGGCAGTTGGTGGTGCAGGACGCGTTGGAAATGATGTTGTGCGCCGCGTTGTCGTACAGGCCCTCGTTGACGCCCATCACGATGGTGATGTCCTCGTCGGAGGCAGGTGCGGAGATCAGGACCTTCTTGGCGCCTGCGTCGATGTGCTTCTGCGCGGCAGCGGCCTTGGTGAAGAAGCCGGTGGACTCGATGACGATGTCAACGCCCAGCTCGCCCCAGGGCAGGTTGGCGGGATCGCGTTCGGCGAGAACCTTGATGACGTTGCCGTCGACAACAATGTTGCCGTCCTTGACCTCAACGGTTTCCTTCAGGCGGCCGCCGACGGAGTCGTACTTGAGCAGGTGGGCCAGTGCCTCAGGGCTGGTGAGGTCGTTGACGGCAACGATCTCCAGGTCCGCGCCCTGTGCGAGGGCTGCGCGGAAGTAGTTGCGGCCGATGCGGCCGAAGCCGTTGATACCAATACGGGTCGTCACTTGTTCAGTCTCCTTGGTGCTTGATTAAGCACAAACTAGTTGAGCGGGCGTTGAAGCCAACTAACAGATCCCGCACGCCATTGGGCAGAGATGATTAACATATCGGAGGGCGACCAGCCACATTGCTGAAGGCAGACCGCCTTCCGTGATCCATCTTACGTTTAAGTAGGTCCGCCCCCGCAAGTGCGGGGGCGGACCTTCCACATTCCGGCCGAAATCATGCCGAAATGTGAAGTTTGTTACACGCTCATGTACTGCGGGTCACTACGGCAGGGTGATGAGGCCCGTGGCGTTGGTGCGTGCAGCATCGAAGCGCTTGGCGACATCGGCCCAGTTGACGATGTTCCAGAAGGCCTTGACGTAGTCAGCCTTGACGTTGACGTAGTCCAGGTAGAAGGCGTGCTCCCACATGTCCAGCATCAGCAGCGGTGTGGTGCCGAGAGCCACGTTGCCCTGCTGGTCGTAGAGCTGCTCGATGACCAGGTTGCCACCGATCGGCTCGTAGGCCAGGAAGCCCCAGCCCGATCCCTGCAGGCCAAGGGCAGCCGCGGAGAACTGGGCACGGAAGGCGTCGAAGGAACCGAAGGCGTCATCGATGGCAGCTGCCAGCTCACCCACAGGCTTGTCGCCGCCGTCCGGGGACAGGTTGTTCCAGAACACCGAGTGGTTGATGTGGCCGCCGGTGTGGAACGCGAGGTCCTTGGAAAGGCGGTTGATGTTGGCGAAGTCGCCCTTGTCGCGTGCCTCTGCCAGCTGGGCAAGGGCATTGTTGGCACCTGCAACGTACGCGGCGTGGTGCTTGCTGTGGTGCAGCTCCATGATGCGCGCCGAAATGTGCGGCTCAAGCGCAGCGTAGTCGTAGCTGAGTTCTGGCAGTACGTACTCGGTCACAAAATCCTCCAATGTCGTGGACGGTCTGTCCGGGTTGTAACTCTCGGATTGTGCATCCGGATGACTGGCATCCGGAAGATCAGGGTGAACGCTCTGATTCTAGGGGCGCCGCTACTCGTCCAGCATCTCAGGCGTCACATTGGCATCAGTGCCAGGGATCCCCAAATCGATGGCCCGCTTATCCGCCATGGCCAGAAGCCGGCGGATGCGGCCGGCGATGGCGTCCTTCGTCATTACCGGATCTGCCAGGCGCCCCAGCTCGTCCAGGCTCGCCTGTTTGTGGGCCACCCGGAGTTCGCCGGCGTATTTGAGGTGGTCCGGGACGTCGTCGCCCAGGATCTCCAGTGCCCGGTCAACTCTGGCTCCGGCGGCCACGGCCGCCTGGGCGGAGCGCCGCAGGTTGGCGTCGTCAAAGTTGGCCAGCCTGTTGGCCGTGGCCCTGACTTCCTTACGCATCCTGCGTTCTTCCCAGACCATCAGGGCATCGTGGGCGCCCATGCGGATGAGCAGGGCAGCGATGGTGTCGCCGTCGCGGATCACCACACGGTCCACTCCCCTGACTTCGCGGGCTTTGGCCTGGATGCCAAGACGGCGGGCGGCACCAACGAGGGCAAGCGCGGACTCGGGGCCCGGGCAGGTGACCTCAAGCGATGACGAACGGCCCGGTTCCGTGAGGGAACCGTGGGCCAGGAAAGCTCCACGCCACACGGCCTCGGCGTCAGCGGCCGAGCCGTTGACGACGGCCGAGGGAAGCCCCCGCACGGGACGGCCGCGGCCGTCCAGGAGGCCTGTCTGCCGGGCCAAGGACTCGCCGTCGCGGACTACCCGCACCACGTACCGGCTGCCGCGGCGCAGTCCGCCGCCGGAGACAACGATGATCTCGCTCTGGTGGCCGTAAACCTCAGCGATGGCTGCCCGGAGCCTGCGCGCCGTGGATGCGAGGTCAACCTCGGCTTCGATCACGATCCGGCCCGAGATGATGTGCAGGCCGCCGGCGAAGCGCAGCATTGCCGAAACCTCAGCCTTGCGGACTGACGATTTCTTGATGTCCAGACGGGACAGTTCTTCCTTGACCGATGATGTCAGTGCCATGGCACCTTCCTAACTGTTCCCAAAAATGTCGTGGTACGCCGCTGCCAGACGCAGGGGGTCATGGACGGGTCGGCGGCCCGACGCCCCCACTTTACCCAAGACAACCTCGGCGCCGATCATCCCGGCGGCTTTCTCGAACTCCTGCCGGTCCTGCACCGACGCGGGATCCGCCAGGACAACGTCAACGCTGAAGTCCGGCGCATACCGGCGCAGTGCGTACAGGTGGTCCGCCGCCGACATGCCCGTGGTCTCCTTGGTGTCCGTCGCCAGGTTCATGGTGAGGCAGCGTTTTGCGGCTGTGGCACTCAGGGCGGCACGCATTTCCGGGAGCAGCAGGTGCGGCAGCACGGACGTGTACCAGGATCCCGGCCCCAGGATGACCCAGTCAGCCAGTTCGATGGCTGTCAGGGCTTCAACGCAGGCCGGCGCCTGTTCGGGCAGGAGCCGGACGTGTTCCAGCGAGCCGGCAACCGCGCATCTGGCCTGTCCGCGGATTGTCTGGAGCGCCGATGTGCCGTCAGGTGCAGTGACGCGGATGTCACCTTCAATGGTTAGCGGAACGGTGGACATGGGCAGGACCTGTCCACGGGCACCGAGCAGTGCGCCGGCCCACTTCAGGCCAGCCACGGTGTCGCCCAGCAGCTCCCAAAGAGTGACGATGAGCAGGTTGCCCATTGCATGCTCGTCCAGCGATCCACCGCTGCCCTGGCCCGGCCGGAAACGGTGCTGCATCACGTCGCGCCAGGTGCGTCCCCAGTCCGTGTCATCGCACAAGGCGGAGAGCGCCATGCGCAGGTCTCCGGGCGGCAGGACGCCGTACTCGTCGCGCAGACGCCCTGAAGACCCGCCGTCGTCCGCCACAGTGACAATGGCGGTCAGCTCGGAGGTGAGCAGCCGCAGCGCCGAGAGCGAAGCGGATAGTCCGTGCCCGCCGCCGAGCGCCACGACGTTGGGGCCCTTGTCCTGCTGGCCGGCTGCCGTTCCGCTGGAAACCGGTACGAGCGGGAGGGGCCCGGTGAACATCCCCATTACTCGCGGCCCAGATCCCGATGGGTGGTGGTCACGGTCACGCGCGGATACTGTGCCAGTTTCTTGGAAAGCTCGACGGCGACTGCCACGGACCGGTGCTTGCCGCCGGTACAGCCGACGGCGATGGTGGCGTAGTGCTTGTTTTCGCGCCGGTAGCCGTCCAGGACGGGCTCAAGCGCCAGGACATAGCGGTCCACGAAGTTCTTAACACCTTCCGCCTCGAGGACGTAATCGCTGACATCCTTGTCCAGGCCCGTATGCGGGCGCAGCTGCGGGACCCAGTGCGGATTCGGGATGAACCGGACGTCAGCAACGTAGTTGGAATCCACCGGCAGGCCGTACTTGAAGCCAAAGCTCATGACGTTGAGCCGCAGTGCCACCGGGCCGGTCTCGCTAAAGAGTTCCGTGATGGCAGTAGCCAGGGCGTGGACATTGTAGGTCGAGGTATCCAGTACGACGTCGGAGCTGTCGCGCAGTTCCTTGAGCACCTCCCGTTCGGCTGCAATGCCGTCGAGGATGCGGCCGCCTTCCTGGAGCGGATGGGGCCTGCGGCCCTGCTCGAACCGGCGGACCAGGACGTCGTCGTTGGCGTCGAGGAAAAGGACCCGGAACTTGACGCCACTGGCGGCGAGGGCCCCCAGGGCCGCACGGACGTCGACAAAGAGGCCTTTGCTGCGGACATCCATCACCACGGCCAGCCGCGGAATGGACTGCGGCGCGTGGGAGACAATCTCGGCCAGGGTGCCGAGCATCTGCGGCGGCAGGTTTTCCACGACATACCAGCCATGGTCCTCAAGTGCGTCCGCGGCGGTGCTGCGTCCCGCCCCTGACATACCGGTGACCACCAGCAGTTCCGCTTCGAGGGGCTTGACCGGCGTCAGCCCGTCCTGCTCCGTCCCGGATTCCGCCGTAGAGTCTGCCATTCGTTCCGCCCCGTTTCTGTCCAGATGAAGGCAGGCACCCGCAATGACGGAAACCTGCGTTCCTTACCCTACCTAGGTTTCAATGATTTCGCCGGTGGCCATATTCACGGCCGGAAGCGCATCGCCGGCCGTGTCGTCGCCGCTGAAGTGGGCCACGATGGCGTTGGCAAGGGATGGTCCAATGCCCTTGGCCTCCGTGAGCTCGGCCGCGGTGGCGGCTTTCACGCCTTTGACGGACCCGAAGTGGGTGAGCAGGGCCTTGCGTTTGGACTCGCCAAGGCCCGGCACTCCGTCCAGCGCCGAGACGGTCATGGCCTTGCCGCGCTTCTGCCGGTGGAAGGTGATGGCGAAGCGGTGGGCTTCGTCGCGGATCCGCTGCAGCAGATAGAGGCCCTGGGACGTCCTGGGCAGGATCACGGGGAAGTCGCTGTCCGGCAGCCAGACTTCCTCAAGGCGTTTGGCCAGGCCCACCACGTAGACATCCTCAATGCAAAGGTCCGCCAAGGCCCGGGCTGCGGCGTTCACCTGGGGCTTGCCGCCGTCGACCACCACCAGGTTGGGCGGGTACGCGAATTTTGCCCGCGGCGCGGCCGTAGTGGTGTCCAGGACCGCGGCATCGGCGGCTGCTTCCAAGGCGGCTTGGTGCCCGGGCAGGGCGGACGCCTCGACCTGCGCCGACTTGTCCTGCAGGTAATGCCGGAAGCGCCGCGTCAGGACATCGTGCATGGCGGCGGTGTCGTCTGCAGCGGCGGCCCCGGTGACGGAGAACTTCCGGTAATCGGACTTCTTGGGCAGCCCGTCCTCGACCACCACCATGGACGCCACAACGTTGGTGCCCTGGACGTGGGAGACGTCGTAGCATTCGATCCGCAGGAGGGCCACGGGCAGGTCCAGGGCTTCCTGCAGCTCCTGCAGTGCCTGGGAGCGCACGGTGAGGTCCCCGGCGCGGCGGGTCTTATGCAGTTTGAGTGCGTGCTCGGCGTTTTCACGGACGGTGGACATCAGCGCGGCCTTGTCGCCGCGCTGCGGCACCCTGACATCCACCTTGGCTCCCCGCAGGCCGCCGAGCCATTCCGTCAGTTCCGCAGCGTTGCTTGGTTCCACGGGCACCAGGACTTCGCGGGGCAGCCTGCCATGGCTGTCGCCGTCGTCGCCGTAGACCTGCTGCAGCAGGTGTTCCACGAGATCCGGGGTGGTGGCGTCCTCCACTTTTTCCACCACCCAGCCGCGCTGGCCACGGATCCGGCCACCCCTGACGTGGAACACCTGGACGGCGGCTTCCAACTCGTCCTCGTGCAGCGCGAAGACATCGGCGTCGGTATCGTCGGCGAGCACCACGGCGTTCCGTTCAAAGACCTTCCGCAGGGCGGAGATGTCATCACGGAGCCTCGCCGCACGCTCGTAGTCGAGGGTTCCGACGGCGTCGGCCATCTCCTTTTCGAGCTTGGTGATGAAGCGTTTGGCCTCGCCGCCCATAAACGCGCAGAAGTCCTCCGCCAGGGCCCGGTGTTCCTCGGGAGTCACCCGGCCAACACACGGGGCGGAGCATTTGTCGATGTAGCCTAGCAGGCAGGGTCGGCCGCTCGCCTGGGCCCGTTTGAGGACCCCGGCGCTGCAGCTGCGGACGGGAAAAACCCGCAGCAAGGTGTCCATGGTTTCCCGGATCGCGCCGGCCGTGTACGGGCCGAAGTACCGGGTTCCCTTGCGGCGGTCCCCCCGCATGACCTGAACCCTGGGGAGCTTCTCGCTCATGGTGAGGGCCAGGTACGGATACGTTTTGTCGTCGCGGAAGACCACGTTGAAGCGTGGCTTGTATTCCTTGATCCAGGTGTACTCAAGCTGCAGCGACTCCAACTCGCTGCCCACCACTGTCCACTCGACACTGCTGGCCGTGTGAACCATTGCGTGGGTTTTGGGCAGCAGGCCCGCCGGGTTCGCAAAGTAGGAGTTCAGGCGCGAGCGAAGGCTCTTGGCCTTGCCGACGTAGATGACCCGGCCGTGGGGATCGCGGAACCGGTACACCCCGGGATTGGTGGGAATTTCACCCGTCTGGGGCCTGTAACTTGCTGGATCTGCCACTACTTCATTCTACTAACGCCTAGTCCGCGGCCTTGCTCTGGTTGTAGCTGGTGGAGCGTTCCTGGCCGCTGAGTTCGGCGATCGCATCCATGATGCGGTCCGTTACCTGCCGCCGCGCCGGCAGCGAATGATCCGGGCCAGTTTTATCGAAGTACAGCGGCTCCCCCACTTTCATGGTGAAGTGGTGTGGCTTAAAGCCCTTCTCACCCGCGGGCTGCAGGTTCTCCGTCCCGATCAGTCCAACCGGGATCACGGGAGCTCCGGTTGCCAGTGCAAGCCAGCCCACGCCGGTGCGCCCGCGATAGAGGATGCCGTCCCGTGAGCGCGTGCCCTCCGGGTAGATGCCGATGCCTTTGCCCGCTTCGAGGATGTCCAGGAGGGTTTTGAGCGCCTGGACGCTTGCTGCCTGCTCGCCGCGCTCCACGGGGATGGAGCCCACGGACTCGAAGAAAGATTTCATGACCTTGCCCTTCACGCCACCCGTGGTGAAGTACTCGGCTTTGGCAAAGAAGGCCACGGGCCGCGGCATCAGTGCCTGGACAATGACGCTGTCAAAGAAGGAAAGATGGTTCGGGGCCACAATGAAGGGCCCCTCTTTCGGGACGTTTTCAAGGCCGACGACGGTGGGCCGGCACGTGCCCGCGACGAGCCCGCGAAATGTCCAGCGGACCGCCTCAAACAGCGCCATCGTTGCGCACCTCACTCATCGCGGCAGCGTGGATGGCTTCGAGGCGCCCGATGGCGGCAACCATGCCCGCGGTGGTATCCACCACGGTGACGGCCCCGGCTTCCTCGAGTTCGCCGACGGGAGCGAAACCCCAGCCCACGCCGATGCAGTCAAGCCCGTTCGCGACGGCTCCCGCCACATCCTGGGCGCGGTCACCCACCATAACGGCGTGCTGCGTGGAGAGGTCCGTCAGGGCCGCGGCGATGATGTCTGCCTTCCCCACCGGACCGTCCGTTGACGATTCGTTGTCTGCCGAACCCCTGATGGACTGGAACAGGTTGGCGATCCCGTGGTGGCGCAGCACGATCTGGGCCAGCCCTTCGGGCTTCTGCGTGGCGACGGCCACTGGCCTGCCTTCGGCCGCGAAGGTCTCCAGCGCTTCCCTGATACCGGGGTACAGCCGGCTCTGGGCTATCCCAGTGGCCAGGTAGTACTGCCGGTACGTCCGGATGACCTCGTCAAGCATCTCGGCCGGAACCTTGCAGACACTCTGGAGTGCGTCGCTGAGTTTGGGGCCGATCATCGAGTTCAGGACGTCCTGGCCAGGAACCGGCAGACCTGCGGCGGCAAGGGCTGCTGCGATTCCGCCGGATATTCCGCCGGCCGGATCGACAAGAGTGCCGTCCAGGTCAAAGATCACGGGCACTGTTGTTTGAGTCACCGGCTTAGTTTCTCACGACACCGAGCATGCCTGAAACTCGCATGCCCGACACGGCATACGTCATCGGAGGCCAACCGCTGAGCCCAGTATTTCCGCGAGGAAGGATGCCGTGTGGCCCTTGGTGGATTTCGATACCTGCTCGGGCGTGCCGGTGGCCACGATCTGGCCGCCGCCCGAACCGCCGTCCGGGCCAAGATCCACGATCCAGTCGGCGCTCTTGATGACGTCCAGGTTGTGTTCGATGGTGATCACCGTGTTGCCCTTGTCCACCAGACTTTGGAGGACCATCAGGAGCTTGCGGATGTCCTCGAAGTGCAGGCCCGTGGTGGGCTCGTCGAGAACATACACACTGCGTCCGTTGGAGCGCTTCTGCAGTTCCGCGGCGAGCTTGACACGCTGGGCCTCGCCGCCGGAGAGGGTGGTTGCCGGCTGTCCCAGCCGTACGTAGCCGAGACCCACGTCCACGAGGGTGTTCAGGTGCCGGGCGATCGGGGAGAAGGCAGCGAAGAACTCCGCACCTTCTTCGATGGGCATGTTGAGCACATCCGCAATGGTCTTGCCCTTGTAGTGGACTTCGAGGGTTTCGCGGTTGTACCGTGCGCCGTGGCACACCTCGCAGGGCACGTAGACGTCCGGCAGGAAGTTCATTTCGATCTTCAGCGTGCCGTCACCTGCGCAGGCTTCGCAGCGCCCGCCCTTGACGTTGAAGGAGAACCGGCCTGGCAGGTAGCCACGGACCTTGGCCTCGGTGGTCTCGGCGAAGAGCTTGCGGATGTTGTCAAAGACGCCGGTGTACGTGGCCGGGTTGGAGCGTGGGGTGCGACCGATAGGGCTCTGGTCCACGTGCACCACCTTGTCCAGGTGCTCCAGGCCCATGATGCTCTTGTGGCGTCCGGCCACCTGTTTGGCGCCGTTGAGCTTGTTGGCCAGCACCTTGTAGAGGATCTCGTTGACCAGGGTGGATTTGCCGGAGCCGCTGACGCCGGTCACGGCGGTGAACAGGCCCAGGGGGAAGGCTGCATCAACGTTGACCAGGTTGTTTTCACGCGCCCCGACGACCTTCAGCTCACGCTTTTTGTCGTATTTGCGCCGCTTCTTGGGGATGTCGATCTTCTTGCGGCCGGACAGGTAATCGCCGGTCAGTGAGTTGGTGTTGGCCAGGAGATCCTGGTACGAACCCGAGTGCACCACCTGGCCGCCGTGCTCGCCTGCGCCGGGCCCGATGTCCACGATCCAGTCCGCCACCTGGATGGTGTCCTCATCGTGCTCCACAACGATAAGCGTGTTGCCCATGTCGCGGAGCCGGGTCAGGGTGTCAATAAGCCGGCGGTTGTCGCGCTGGTGGAGGCCGATGGAGGGCTCGTCCAGGACGTAAAGGACGCCCACGAGACCGGAACCGATCTGGGTGGCGAGCCGGATTCGCTGCGCTTCGCCGCCGGACAAGGTAGCGGAGGGGCGCTCGAGATTCAGGTATTCCAGCCCGACGTCGAGCAGGAAGGTCAGCCGGGCCTGTATTTCCTTGAGCACCTGGTGGGCGATCTGGGCCTCGCGGCCGGTTAGGACCAAGTTGTTCAGGAAGTCCGCGCAAACGCGCATGGGCATGGCCGCGACATCGGCGATGGACTTGCCGTTGATCAGGACGGACAGCGAGGCGGGGTTGAGCCTCGCGCCATTGCACGCGGGGCAAGCGATCTGCCGCATGTACTCTTCGTAGCGGTCGCGGGCCCATTCGGAGTCCGTCTCGCCGTGCTTGCGGTGGACGTACTGGATGGCACCTTCGAAGCCGGTACTGTATTTACGTTCCCGTCCGAAGCGGTTCTTGTACTGCACAACCACCTTGTGGTCCTTGCCGTGCAGGACGGTGTGGCGGACGTCGTTGCCCAGCTTTTCCCAGGGTGTGTCCATGGAGAAGCCAAGCTCCTTGGACAGCCCTTCGAGCAGGCGGTTCCAATACTCGGTTGTTGCGGTGCCAAGTGACCATGGCGCGATGGCGCCCTCGGACAACGACAGCTCAGGATTCGGAATGATCAGTTCTTCGTCAACCTCGAGCCGTGTACCGATGCCGCTGCACGCGGAACAGGCGCCGAAAGGGTTGTTGAAGGAGAAGGACCGCGGCTCGATTTCATCGATGGCCAGGGGATGTTCGTTAGGGCAGGCGAGGTTCTCGGAAAATGCCCGCAGCCGTCCCGGCGCGTCTGCGTCCAGATCGACGAACTCGGCCAGCACCCGGCCTTCGGCCAGGCCAAGCGCCGTTTCAACGGAGTCCGTGAGGCGCTGGCTGATGCCCTCCTTTACCACCAGGCGGTCCACCACCACCTCAATCGTGTGCTTGAACTGCTTGCCGAGTTTGGGCGGCTCGCTCAGCTGGATCAGCTCACCATCCACCCGGGCACGCGAATAGCCCTTGGCGGTCAGCTCCTTGAAGAGGTCCACGAACTCGCCCTTACGCCCCCGCACCACAGGCGCCAGGACCTGGAAGCGTGTGCCTTCGTCAAGCTCAAGCAGCTGGTCCACGATCTGCTGCGGAGTCTGCCGGGCCACAACCTCGCCACAGACCGGGCAATGCGGCCGTCCCACGCGTGCCCACAGCAATCGCATGTAGTCATAAATTTCGGTGATGGTGCCAACCGTGGACCGGGGGTTCTTGCTGGTGGACTTCTGGTCAATCGATACCGCCGGCGAGAGCCCCTCGATGAAATCGACGTCCGGCTTGTCCACCTGGCCGAGGAACTGGCGGGCATAGGCCGACAGGGACTCAACGTAGCGCCGCTGGCCCTCGGCGAAGATTGTGTCGAACGCCAGGGACGACTTCCCGGAACCGGACAGCCCGGTGAAAACGATCATGGCATCACGGGGCAGATCCAAGTCCACGTTGCGCAGGTTATGCTCGCGCGCCCCTTTGACCACAAGGCGGGAGAGGTCTGGCCGGGCAGGCGTGGCTGGGGCCTGGGGAACGGCGACGGGGACGGATTCGACTGCTGTTTCTTCAGCTACGGCTTTAGGCACCCACTAATGCTAATCGAAAACTTCTTCGAATATCCATGCGGGGTCCGGCTAGTCGGCGTCGTAGGCTGCAGCCAGCAGCTGGACTGCTTCCGCAAAGCTGGCACCTTGGGCCTTGGCCACTGACGCATAGGAGTTGGCGGCCAGGGAGAGCGCATCCGCCCGCTCATCACGCGCGCACACCACGGTGCCGTTCCTGCCCTTTGTGGCCACGACACCGGCCGCCTCCAACTCCTTGTACGCCCTGGCCACCGTGTGGGGCGCGACGTCGAGCAGCCCCGCCATGGTCCGCACCGCCGGCAGCTTGGTTCCCGGCGGAAGGGCCCCGCTGTCCGCAAGGCGGATCACATGCAGGCGCAGCTGCTCAAACAATGCCACCGTGCTGGACTGGTTGGGCTTCCAGGTTCCGGGGAACGGACCCGCTGTTGTCATCGTCCGGCCTCCAACGTGCCGGCGCGGCCCGGGCGTCCGGCGAACTGGGCGTTGTAGAGCCGTGCATAGCGGCCGTTGGCCGCCAGGAGGCTTCGATGGGTTCCCTGCTCTGCAATGCGTCCGTGGTCCATGACCAGAATTAGATCAGCGTCCCGGACCGTGGACAAACGGTGGGCGATCACAAAGCTTGTTTTTCCACGGCGCAACCGCTGCATGGCCTGGCGGATCAGGACCTCGGTCCGGGAATCCACTGAACTGGTGGCCTCATCCAGGACCAGCACAGTGCGGTCCGCCAACTGCGCCCGGGCGATAGCGATCAGCTGGCGCTGGCCCTGGCTGAGCGGCTCTCCCCCGTTGCCCAGCATCGTGTCGTAGCCGGCCGGCAGCGACCTGATGAGGTGGTCCACGTGGCTCGCCTCGGCTGCCGCAGTGATCTCCGCAGCCGTGGCTCCTGGCCGGCCGTATTCGATGTTCTCCCTGATGGTGCCGGAAAACAGCCAGGCATCCTGCAGCACCACGCCGAATCCCTTGCGCAGGACGTCCCGCGGAATGTCAGCAATGTCGGTACCCCCGATGGTGATCCTGCCGGCGTCGACCTCGTAGAACCGCATGAGTAGGTTGACAACGGTGGTCTTGCCGGCGCCCGTGTGCCCGACAATCGCGACCGTCCGGCCCGGTTCCACCGTGAACGACAGTCCACGGACCACAGGGTCAGCCCGGGCATAGCCAAAGGTGACATCACTGAACACAATCCGCCCTCCCTGACCGGGTTTGTGACCGTCACTTTCGGTCTCGGCAGGTATCTCCGCGGAGTCGAGCAGGTCGAACACACGGCGTGCCGAAGCCACGCAGGACTGGATGACGTTGAGCATGCCGCCGATCTGGCCCACAGGCTGGGTGAAAAGCCGGCTGAACTGGATGAACGCCTGGATCCCGCCGATGGTCATGGCCCCCATGGTGACCTGGAGCGCCCCCACCACCGCCACCGCGATGTAGTTGATATTGGCGATAAGGACCATCAACGGCTGGACAATGCCGGATGAATACTGGGCCCGTGCGGATGCCCGGGCCAGGCGGTCGTTGCTTGCCTTGAAGACTGCCGCTGCCTGGTCCTGGTACCCGAAGGCCTTAATAACCTCGTGCCCGGTGACAAACTCCTCCACGTGCGCGTTCAACTCACCCGTTTCGGTCCACTGGCGGGCAAAATGCGCTTGGGACTTCCGGGCCACCATAACGGTGATAAGGGTGGACAAGGGCACCGAAACAAGCGCTATCAGGGCCAGGAGCGGCGAGATCCACAGCATCATGGCCAAGGCACCGCACAGCATCAGGACAGACATGATCAGCTGCGTGAGGACCTGGCTGAGCGCTTGCGAAATATTGTCGATGTCATTGGTGACGCGGCTCAGGACATCACCCCTGGACTGCTCTTGGAAGTACGTGGAAGGAAGCCGGTGCAGCTTGTCTTGAACCGATGCCCGGAGGCGGTACATCAGGCCGTGAACCGCGCTGGCCGTCAGCGCTCCCTGGATCCAGTTGAACAGCGAAGCGCCGATGTACATCGCGGCAACGGCGGCCAGCAGGAGTCCCAGGCGCTGCCCGTCGAGCGCTCCGCTGTAGACCCCATCCACCACCACATCGGTGGCATCACCAAGGTAGTTCGGCGCCGCGACGTTAAGGGCAACAAAAGCGCAGGTGGCCGCAACTGCACCCAGCATCCGCCCCCTGGACGGGCGCAGCAACGCGAGGACCCGGCGCGCTGTGGGCCAGAACCCTTCGGACGCCCCGGCGCCAGGCGAAGCGGTCATGGCGCGTCGTCCAGCGCCAGTTGGGACTCGGCGATTTCCCGGTAGGTGGCAGACGTCTCCAGCAGTTGCAGGTGTGTTCCCTGTGCAACCAGCCGGCCGTCGTCGAGCACCAGGATCTGGCCGGCTCCGGCAGCGGTGGAGATCCGTTCCGCCACGACAATGACCACTGCACCCTCAAGGGCAATCTCCAGGGCATCCCGGACCCGGGCCTCGGTGGCGAAGTCCAGCGCAGAAAAGCTGTCGTCAAAGAGATAGACGGGGACCCTCCGCAGGAGGGCCCGCGCTATGCAGAGACGCTGCCGCTGGCCTCCGGAAAGATTCGTTCCGCCTTGCCCGACCTCCGTGCCCATCCCCCGCGGCAGCGCACGGACGAAGCCGGCGGCCTGAGCTGTCTCCATGGCTTCCCAAAGCTGGCCCTCGGTTGCCTCCGGAGCTGCGACGCGCAGGTTGTCGGCGATGGTTCCGGAGAAAAGGTGCGACATTTGTGGCACCACCGCCATGGTCCGGCGGAGGACGTCCAGGGACATCGAGCAGATGTTCCGGCCGCCGATGCTGATGGTTCCGGCTGTGGCGTCCAGGAACCGGGGCACCAGGCTCAGGAGTGTCGACTTGCCGCTCCCTGTTGAGCCGACGATGGCAACAGTGGTTCCTGGCCGGGCCGTGAAGCTGATGTCTTCCAGTACCGGATTTTCGGCGCCGGGGTAGGAGAAGCTGACATTCCTGAAAGTGACGCTGCCGCCCTCCAAGGAGCTCCCATGGCGGGTCTCTTGGGGCGCCTTGTGGTCCTGGACTGACGGTCTTGCGTCGAGCACGGCACCCAGCCGTTCTGCGCAGGCAGCGGCCCGCGGCGCCGTCATGAACACGTACATGGCCATCATGATTGCCAGGAGAATCTGCAGGATGTACGCGATAAAGGCCGTGAGGGCACCAATCTTCATCCCGCCGTCGTAAACCCGGTGACCACCGAACCACACCACGGCCACCGACGACAGGTTGACCACAATCATGATCAGCGGCAGCATGCCGGCCACGAGCAGCGACGACTGAAGGTTGTTTCCCGTGAGGCTGCTGTTGGTCTTCGCAAACCGGCGTGTTTCGTGTCCCTGCCTGACGAAGGCGCGGATCACATTCGCGCCGATGATCTGTTCACGAAAGAGCTCCCCCGTGCGGTCCAGGAGCTCCTGCCCCTGCCGGTACAGGGGAACGAGGCGCCGGACGATGAGATACATGATGAGCAGAAGTATTGGCATGATGACCATCACGACGCTTGAAAGCACCATGTCCTGCTGCCACGCCAGTATGACGCCCCCGGCGGCCATCACGGGGGCCGCCACAAGCATGGTGAAGACCAGGACGGCGAACGACTGGATCTGCTGGGTGTCGTTGGTGGCCCTGGTAACGAGGCTTTGCGTGCCGAAGGCTGCCATTTCCTGGGATGAAAGCGACTGGATCCTGGTGAAGACCTCGCCGCGCAGCTGGTGCCCGAGCTTCATGGCCACCACTGCCCCGAAGTAGCCCGCGGCGATGGCTGCCGACGCCTGGAACGCAGCTATCAGGACCATGACGGTGCCCAAGCGGAAGATTTCCGGCGTGTTCCCCGCAACGATGCCGTCGTCGATGATGGCAGCGTTGATGGTGGGCAGCAGGAGGTTGCCTGCGGACTGGACAAGCTGGAGAGCAACGATCGCGGTCACGGCGCCTTTGTGGCCAGCCAGCAGCCGGGTCATCAAGCCGAAAAGCATCGCACCTCCAGGACGGATTTGGGAGGCCGATGAGGGTCCGGCCATTTGCCATCCCCAGAAGCCGCTGTCGTCATTGTAACCAGCATCACATTCTCTTCTTGGTCATAAGGCATTACCGACTATGTAGAGAACCTCAAGCGAATGGAGTTTATGCGCTTGGCTGCTTTTGCGCCACGGCAAAGATCCGCCGGAACGGAAACACCGTGCCATGTGCCGTTGCCGGGTATGCGGCCGCCAGGGCTGCAGCATACTCCGCTTCAAAGGCGTGCCCGTCCTCGGCCGAAAGTGCCGCCGCGACCGGGCGCAACGCCGTGCCGCGCACCCAGTCCAGCACCGGATCCGTCCCAGTGAGGACCTGCTGGTATGTGGTTTCCCAGGCGTCTGCCGTGCAGCCCGCGTCCAGCATGATGCTGAGGTAGTCTGCGGGCTCCCCCACGGATTCTCCACCGCGAAGTACGCCGTCGAGCTGGGGCGACCAGCGTGCCGAACCCGCGAGTTCCCGCATCAGGGCATGGGACGGGGCGTTGAAGTTCCCCGGCACTTGCATGGCGAACCAGGCACCGGGCTTGAGCGCCGCCAGCCAGCCGGCAAGCATCTCCTGATGCCCCGGCACCCACTGAAGCGCGGCGTTGGTGACCACCACGTCGGTTTCAGCGGGGGGTGTCCAGTTTGCGATATCCGCCACCTTGAAGCTGAGGCCCGTATGCCTGGCTGCGTGCGCGGCGGCTTTGTTCAGCATTTCTCTGGACGAATCGAGCCCGACCACTTTCGTTTCGGGCCATCTCCGGGCGAGGGTGGCCGTGAGGTTTCCCGGACCACATCCAAGGTCCACAACGTGCTTTGGCCGGTCGGCCTGGATCCGCCCCGTAAGGTCGAAAAAGGGCCGGTCGCGGTAGTCGCCGAACTGGACGTACTTTACGGGGTCCCACTTCACAGTTAACTCCATCGCCTGGTGCTGTCTGGCAGTACCGCGAGCCTAACCCGGGCCCACCCGAATATCCGGCACCGGCTGGGCACTAAGCTGGAAATCAATGAAACTCGTTGACCAGCTGCCTGTCCTGTCCGCCTCAGACCCCTCCGGCGCAGGCATCGACCCGGACGCCCTGTACACCCAGTTCCTGGAGTGGACCGAAAGCCGGGGCCTGGAACTGTACGCTGCCCAGGACGAGGCCATCATGGAGCTTGCCACCGGAGCCAACGTCATCCTCGCCACCCCTACCGGTTCCGGCAAATCGCTGGTGGCCATCGCGGCGCACTTCCAGGCCATGGCCCGCGGCCAGCGCAGTTACTACACCGCACCGATTAAGGCACTGGTCTCGGAGAAGTTCTTTGCCCTGTGCGACATCTTCGGTGCAGAAAACGTCGGCATGATCACGGGGGACTCCGGCGTCAACCAGAACGCACCGATCATCTGCTGCACAGCGGAAATTCTCGCGAACATCGCCCTCCGCGAAGGGGCCGACGCCGAACTCGGTGCGGTCATCATGGACGAATTCCATTTCTACTCCGACCCCCAGCGTGGTTGGGCCTGGCAGGTCCCGCTGCTGGAGCTGCCCCAGGCCCAGTTCCTTCTGATGTCCGCAACCCTGGGTGATGCCAGCCGGTTCGAGGCTGGCATCACCGAGCTTACGGGCCGCCCCACCACCACCGTCAGTTCAGCCGAGCGCCCCATTCCGCTGCATTACTACTACCACCAGACGCCGGTCCACGAAACACTCGAGGAACTCCTCGCCACGCGCCAGGTGCCCGTCTATGTGGTGCACTTCAGCCAGATCGAGGCCATTGACCGGGCCCAGACACTGATGAGCATCAACGTGTGCACCCGCGAGGAGAAGGACAAGATCGCGGAGCTGATCGCGAATTTCCGTTTCGCCGCAGGCTTCGGCAAGACGCTCAACCGGCTGGTCCGGCACGGTATCGGGGTCCATCACGCCGGCATGCTGCCGAAGTACCGCAGGCTCGTGGAGCAGCTCGCCCAGGCGGGCCTGCTCAAGGTGATCTGCGGTACGGACACACTGGGCGTGGGGATCAACGTGCCCATCCGCACCGTGTTGCTCACCGCACTGAGCAAGTACGACGGCGTCCGCACCCGCCCGCTTAACTCCCGGGAGTTCCACCAGATTGCCGGAAGGGCCGGCCGCGCCGGGTATGACACCGCGGGGACAGTGGTGGTCCAGGCACCCGAGCACGTCATCGAAAATGTGAAGGCGATGGCCAAGGCCACCGCCAAATTTGGTGACGACCAGAAGAAGCTCCGCCAGGTGGTCAAAAAGAAGCCGCCGGAGGGCTTCGTCTCCTGGGGTGAACCCACCTTCAAGCGCCTCGTGGAATCTGTGCCCGATCCTTTGACGTCCAGCTTCAGCGTGACGCATTCGATGCTGATGAACCTGATGGAACGGCCCGGCGACCCGTTCACGGCGGCCCGCCGGCTGCTGACCGAAAACCACGAGAACCGGTCCTCACAGCTGCGGCTGATGAAAAAAGCCCTGGGAATCTACCGTGAGCTCCTCGCCGCTGAGGTGGTGGAGCGCATCCCGGCAGAAGAGCAGGGCCATGACGGCAGGACAGTACGGCTCACCGTCCATCTGCAGGCCAACTTTGCCCTGAACCAGCCACTCTCGCCGTTTGCACTGGCGGCGCTGGAGCTCCTTGACCCGGATTCGCCGTCGTACGCCCTGGACGTGGTGTCCGTGATCGAGGCGACCCTCGAAAAGCCCCGCCAGATCCTCTCCGCCCAGCAGAAGAAGGCCCGCGGGGAAGCGATTGCCGCGATGAAGGCTGACGGCATCGAGTACGACCAGCGCATGGCCATGCTGGAGGAAGTCACCTATCCGCAGCCGCTCGCCGAACTCCTGGGCGAAGCCTTCGAGGTCTACCGCAAGGCCGCGCCATGGGTGGGCGACTTTGAACTGGCGCCCAAGTCCGTGGTCCGCGACATGTACGAGCGTGCCATGAACTTCGGCGAATTTGTCCAGTTCTACGGGCTGGCCCGCTCCGAGGGCATTGTGCTGCGCTACCTCGCCGACTGCTTCAAGGCGCTGCGCCAGACCGTACCGCAGGACATGCTTCGGGAGGACCTTGAAGACCTCATCGCCTGGCTTGGCGAACTGGTGCGGCAGGTGGACTCCAGCCTCCTGGACGAATGGGAGGAGCTGACGTCCGGCGCGATGCCCACCCCGCACGACGCTCCCCCTCCGCCGCCGCCGTCGCTGACGTCCAACATCCGTGCCTTCCGCGTGATGGTCCGCAACGAGATGTTCCGCCGCGTGGAACTGTTCGCGGACGAAAACGCCGCAGCCCTGGGCGAGCTCGACGGCGGCGCGGGCTGGGATGCCGACCGCTGGGAAGACGTCCTGGACGACTACTTCGACGAACACAACGACATCGGCACCGGCCCGGATGCCCGGGGTCCCGGACTGCTTATGATCACCGAAGAGCCTGGGCTTTGGAAGGTCCGGCAGATTTTCGATGATCCGGCGCGCAACCATGACTGGGGCATCTCCGCCGAGGTAGATCTGGCGGCCTCCAACGAATCCGGAACGGCAGTGGTCCGTGTCACCGACGTCAACCGGCTCTAGGCTCTGACCGAATGGACTCCGTCCCCGATCTGACCGGCAGTCTTCGGGTTTTGGGAGCCCTGAAGGCCCAGCCCGTGGCACCGTCCGACGGTCCACGGCAGTGGTGGAAGGGCCCGCTGGACGTCGAGGGGCTGGCTTTGGGGGCGGTCCAGGCAGCAGCGACGTCGCTGAACGCGCTTGCTGGCGTTCCGGGCAGGTACTCCCTGGCATCCGGAGCCACCGCGCCGGCGTTCGATTCGCTGGGACACCTGCGGATCGCGGGTGAGAAACCTGAAGGGTTCGCTCCGATGTCCGGCTTGCGGCGCACGTCGGACGGCTGGATCCGCCTGCACGCCAACTACCCCCACCACGCAGCCCGGCTGACGTCGGCCCTCTCCCTGAGCACACCACAGGACGTGGAACACGCCCTGCTAAGAATGACGTCCCTGGCAGCCGAGGAAGCCATCACGGCTAACAACGGCGTCGCTGCTGCCGTGCGCAAGCGGGACGAGTGGGTCGCAACACCGATGCATGCGGCTGCCAGTGCCGGGCCCTGGATCAGAATCTCCCTTCCGCCAATGGCAGCCAGTGAACGTCCGCAGGTCTCCCGGTGGGTTCCGTCGGCAGTTCCGCGCCGCCCCTTAGCCTTGATCCACCGATGTTGCTCGGGGCGCCGACGGCGGTTTAAACCGAGAATGCCCGTCTTTTCAAGGAAAATGGAGCTTGTCTAGAACCCATTGACCACCGAA